>NZ_QRVW01000001.1:0-204309 GCF_003458855.1 Mitsuokella sp. AF21-1AC | reverse complement strand
CCTCTTGTTTTTGGGGATCTGTTATTTCACAGCCCCTTTTTTATTGCCCTGCTGACACTTGCCTCAATCCCAGATAATCTTCATGAGCTTCGGATACGACTCATTCAGATGGTGCAGGATGACGTCGAACATCGTGTAGATCATGTCGCCATCCACCGCATCGTCCTTGTAGAGCAGGCAGGTATCGAGCACGAGGTTGCCCTCGTCATCGAGGTAATACTTAAAAGACTTGTACTTCTTGTTGTAACCGTTGATGAAAGCCAGGAGCTCTTCCTGCGTCTCTTCCTGTACGGCCTTCGGCGCCACGAGGAAACGGATAATTCCGTAGATGCTCGTGTCAAGGATCACGGCTACAGGCAGGCGCGCCCCGTGGATATCGGCAAACGAACGGAACACCACCGTCTGGAACTCGTCGTCTGGGATTTCCTCGCTCTGAAAGGCACGCAGGCCCTTCGTATCAAGGTATTTACGGAATGATTCTGCTTTTGGATTCATGGTATTCCTTCCTTTCTTCTCGACAGCTCTTAAGCGTCCACATCGATTTCTGACGACTCTGCCTGATCTGGATGCCAGGACAGGAGGTCCGACGTATCGAGCAGGTTGTAGCGCTCATGGTACGACAGAGCCGGATGGTAATACGTCTCGTAGAAGTTATACGGCTCGTGGTCCGTATTCATGCGCAGCCAATCCGTCTGCGTATAGCGCTCTCTGTAGACGTAATAGTGGTCCTGCAGATTGAGCAGGTTGCCGTTGCTGAACTGCGTGCGGCTCTGACCGTAGAAGCGCAGGTACGTCCAGCGCGGCGACGACGCCTTGCTGAGCCACTCATCCAGATGATCCTGCGGACGATTCTTGTTGATATCGTTCCAATAGGCGCTGGAAACCGCCGGATCATAAACGGGCGCTGTACCGAATACGTCGGTCGTCATCATGCCGTTGCTAAAGGTTGCCTTATTGAGGACATGGAGCTTGTCAACGAAAAGCTTGCCCTGGCTGACGGTGACATCGCCGTTCTCCAGCCACAGATGCTCGAAGCGCACACCGCTGCCGCTATTCGTGCGGATGTTGCCGATATGGAGGTTCTGAATTGGCACATCCTCCCTGACGCCATTCGGCGTAATCGTCAGCAGATCATCGGCGTCCTCACGCTGCAGGATATCTTCAATGCCGATATCCGCGCCCGAAGCCGCAATCTGCGTGCCGGCCGTAATATGCTCGACATCCATGTTTTTCTCTGGATTGCGGACAAACATCGCCACGAGATCGCCATCGACGTTGTCGAGGTAAAGGCTGCCGTTCTTGAGTTCAATCGCGGCATCCTTCTTGGCATAGATGCCGTAAAGGTCGACATCTCCCGTGCCCTCGTGCTTGATCATGACATTGCCATTCGTCGCGTTGACGAAGCCGCGGTCACCATTCTGCTGGCGATGTGTATCTTTGATATCGCCCGTGCCCGTGACCTGGAGCAAGACATTTCCTTCATCAGCCGTCAGATGGATATCCTCCAGCTGCTGCGCATCATTGCCGACAAACAGCATATTGCCATCATTCACCTTCAGTGTCGCATCGCGGCCAGCCTTGACGTCCTTGTGCAAAGTAATCGTGCCAGCCTGAACGGCATCAGCCATGAGATTTTGTCCGGCACTGACGAGCCCATCAAAGGTGATGTTGCCCTTGTTCCTCGTCACAGCCATGAAATCCCGGCCGCTGGCAGTCTGTCCGGCAAAGGTGATATCACCAGTTGCCGTTTCAGCCGTCAGATTGTTGCCGCTTTGAACCTGGCCCGCGAAACCGATGTCGCCGTTCTCCGTCTTGGCAGCAAGATCATCGCCACTCTGAGCCCGACCCGCAAATGTGATGTTGCCAGCCTTCGTCTCGGCCTGCAGATTGCCCGCAACAGCCTGAGCATCGCCGATAAAGAGGATAGCCCCCGTCTTATCGGCTTTTGCCTGGATGTTCTGCGCCGCCGTCGTCGTGCCGCCGACTTCGATGTTGCCGTTTTCCGTCATCATCTTGATGTCAGCCGACGAATCGACATTGCCTGTTACCTTGATATTGCCCTTGTCATCGAGAACCTGGCTGTCCGTTGCCGAAAGCATCGTATCGCCATTCTTCGAGACTAACGAGCCACCGATGGTGACATTGCCTTCCGTGGCTTTCGCCGTGACGGAGGTGCCGCTACCGATATTCCCCGTAACATCGACGCTGCCATTCGTCGCCAGCATTTCTGCAGACGTACCGCTGGTCACATCGCCTTGGATGGAAACATCGCCGCCGGTGGCCTGGGCCAAAGTGGCATGGCCGCTGGTCAGGCTGCCATCAATCGTAACGCTGCCGCGGTCGGACTGAGCCATCACATCGTTTCCGGCCTTCATCAGGCCTTTGACGTTCACGTCGCCGTGATCCGTACGGGCCATAGCATTGCCGGTATCGGCGACAACCGTGCCATCAATCGTGACATTGCCATCACCGGACTCAGCTACTGCGTTCTGAGCCGCATGCATTTGGCCGTTGACGTTCACGCTGCCATGCTTCGTCTTGACCGCAGCTTCACCGTGTTTCGACTCAACCTTGCCCTGGATTTCAATGTTGCCATCCTGGCTAAGAGCCTCGGCGTTGCCACTGTCCGTAGTCAGCAAATCGCCTTTAAGCGAAATGGCACCGGACTTTGTTGCCTGGAGTTTGGCACCGTTCTTGGCCGTTACCGTCCCATAAACGGTGATCGGTCCATTCACGGTCGTCAGCGTAGCTGTCGTACCGGCATCAACCGTACCGTTCTTATCCGACGTCCCGATGGTGATGGAACCATCATCTGTCGAAACCGCTACAGCCTGGCTGGCTTTCAGCGTACCTTTGACATCGATATTACCCTTGTCAGAGGATTTCTGACTGTCCGAAGCCTGGAGATGCAGGTCTCCGCCTTTGGCTTCCATAGAGCCATTGACAGAGATGTTCCCTTTCGTGGCCTGGGTCGTTACGGAGGTACCGCCGGTAACAGTACCGCCGATGGAAACGCTGCCGTTGTCGGACTGGGCCGTCACATTTTGCCCGGCATCCATCTGCCCGGTAATGTGTACGTTCCCCTTTTCCGTCAAGGCCTTGACATCACCGGTTTCAGCTTTTGTCTTCCCATTGATGGTGATATTCCCATCTTTGGTCAAGGCTTCCGCGTTGCCGCTTTCTGTGGCCAGCAGGTCGCCGTCGATGAGGATGCTGCCCTTGTTGGCAGCCTGGAGTTTGGCACCATTCTTGGTCGTTACCGTACCGTAGACGGTAATGTCGCCGGTTTCGCTGGTCAGCTCTGCCGTAGTGCCTGCCTGGACAGTATTTTTCTGTCCGGCGGTGCCCACGGTAATGCTGCCGTCTTTGGTCTTCATGCGGGTATCCGTTCCGGAAACCACATCTCCAGTTACCAGGATATTGCCCTTGTTCTGGCTGTCCATAAGGACGCTGGTCCCTGCCAAGACATTGCCCGTCTGGGTAATGTCCTTCTGGGCTGTCAGGCTGATGGCGGCCTTGGTGGCCTGCACGGCAGCCTGGTTGGCGATGGAATCACCAGCCGTCATGGTCACACCCTGATCGACCGTAACAGCACCAGCATTGGTGATGCTACTGCCGGCGGAGGTCATGGTCACAGACGTACCTGCCTGTACATTGGCCTTGTTGAGGAGTTCCTTCTGGGAGGTCAGGCTGACTGCACCGTTTTCAGCCGTCAGCGCTCCGCCGTTGGTCAGCGTCGTACCGGCGTCCATCGTGAGATTCCGTCCGGCCGTCACTGCCTGTTCGTTGGCCATGCTGCCGCCGGATTTCAGCCCTGCATCCTGGCTGGCTTTCACCACGCCCAGGTTGCGCAGGTCCGTCTTGGCGTCCATGGCCACATCGCCGCCCTTGGCTTCCACATTGCCTTTGTTTGTTATGCTGCCGGTATCGGATTTCAGGTTCACACTCTGGCTGGCCGTTACGGCTCCCTGGTTGTTCAGGTCAGTCTTGGCGTCCATGGTCACGCCGCCGTCTTTGGCTTCCACATCGCCTTTATTGGTGATGCTGCCGGTATCGGATTTCATGCTTACATAGGTACCTGCCTGTACGATGCCCTGGTTGAGGATGTCATCGGCTGCCGTCAATTCCACCTGGTTGGTGGCAATCAGGCTCTTGTTGGTCATGCCCTTGGTGGAGTTCAGAATGATGTCCTCTCCGGTCAGGGCGTCTTCATTCTCCAGCGCCCCGACTGCGTATTCATGGAGCCGGCCGCTGCCTACGGTGAGGGTTCCCCTGGTTTTCAAATCGGCCTCATCATTGATCAGGCTGATGCCTTCTGCAACCGTCACCGGCCCGTTGACAGTCAGGTTATTCACTTCACCGTTCTTGTAGTTGTGGACGGTGACGTTCTTGGCCTTGCTGTCATTGTTGAAGGAAACGGTCAGATCTTTGCTGCCGCCGCTGCCGATAATCACATCGGTGGCATCGCTGCCGTTCTTCACGGTCACGGACTGGAAGTCGTTGAACACCTTATCCGCAGCCAACTCGGCCCCACTCTTCAGGTCAATACCGGAAACCGCATCCAGGCTGACCGTGGGTGCCGCAATGGCATGGCCCGCAGTCTGGCTGATATATCCTCCGGCCTTCAGGGCCAGGTTATCCGTGGTCAGGCTGCCTTTGGCCAGGTTGATGGAGCTGTCACTGGACAGGCTCACCGCATCGGCCGTTACCTGGCTGTCCAGCGGCGATGTTTCGTCATCTTTGCCAAGGCTCAAGCTGGTTTCAGAAGCAACCGAAATCGTATGGCTAGGAACAGTCTTCAGGGTGCCGAGCAGCAGGAGTCCTTCTGTTTCCCCGGCCTTGCTCTTGCCGGCCAGGTAGATGTTGCCATCTTTCGTTTCGGCATTGATGGTCGTGCCATTCCCCAGGATGCGTACGCCGCTGTCCTTCGCACCGATGCTGCCCGCTGCCTTCAGATCAAGCAGACTACCGGCATTGAGGTAAGCCTGTGCCGAAGCGGCAGGGCTCATGAGGATGTCCTTCGTGGAATCGAGTACCATGTCCTTGCCGGCATAGAGACCGGTAAGTTGCAGATTGTGGCCACCCACACTGCTGATATACATACTGCCTTCTGTCAGAGCAGACAGGCTGCCCGTCAGGTCGACGGCAATTTTCTTATCTGCCGTACCGATGTCAGCACTGCCACCTTCGAGGATGAGATCCTTGCCCTTCAAGTTGGCACTGCCATCCGTCAGGGAGTTGGTCACGCCGGCTTTGCCCAGAATGCGGATATCACCCGTGTTGGTCGTTACGTTGCCCAGTTTCAGGACCGTATCCTTATTTTCACCGGACGTACGGCCGGCTACATAGATATTGCCATCGGACTGGACATTCAGTTCCCCTTTGGCTTCGATGCCCACAGGCACCTTGCCGTAGATGCGGAACACTTTCTCTCCCTTGTCATTTTCGGTATAGCCTACATCCGAAACGTTGGCATTGACGACTTTCTTCAAGTCATCGAGACGTGCATCCGTGGTAATATCCTTGACCAGCACATCTTCGGCCGCCTTGTCCGAGCCGATGTTTTTGGCCTGGAGTGTGATATTGTTGCCGGAGATGCTGGCTTGCTTGAGCTCCGTATCCGTGCTGCCCTGCTGCTTATTGACAATGGCATCGCTGATGGCATAGAGCAGTTCATTCTCCGTCCAACCGGCGCCGGCCTTCTGCAGATCAGCCAGATGATTTTGGGCTGTATCGCTTTTAGCCAGGTAGTCGTCAGCACTGGTATAATCGCCATAGCGGTCTTTCAGAACCTGATAGTTGGCATCGTTTCTGGCTGCTTCTTCATTGTTTTCATAAGCAGTCTTCAGCTTGAGATACTGCTCCATTTCAGACTGGACGCCGGCCTTGTATTCAGCCACGTCTTCTGCCTGTTTCTGTTTGTACTGGCCATCGCCTTCGATCAGGCCCAGGTCTTTCCAGCCCTGGACGAGGGTTGCCGTATTGCCGCGGTCAATGATATCGCCGCTGGGCAGGGCATCGATGAGGCTGCCCGCCGCATTCAGCTTCACATCGCCGTCCGTGGATTGGATGATGCCGACACGCATATCGCTGTCTTCGGCCAGATGGATATTGCCTTTGGCCGTGACGTTGACACTGCTGGAAAGCGGGTTCAGCGCGTCCACAGCGGTATCCGGTGTTTTCACCTTCAAGGCCGACGTATCCGTACCGATGCTTCCCTGCCGGCTCACGAGATCAATACGATTGCCCTCCACAGCCGCAGCTGTGCCATTCTGGGTCAGATTGCCCAAAACGGTCAGACTGACATCACCCTTCGAGTTCTTCGCCTGAACGAGATCCACATGACCTGCTTTGCCATAGGCACCGTCAACGGTAATGTTCATATTGCCGCTGCCGGTATTGGCCGCGTCGATTTTCACCGTATCGCCAAGGGACTCGATGGCAATATTCGTCAGGCCGGTTTTGGCACTGAGCTTGATGTTGTCGCCTTTGAGCAGGCCGCCCTTCTGGTTGATGGCACCTTCCTGCAAAGTGATGGCGATGGTCGAGCCCGCACCGCTCTGGCTGGACTGAATCCTGCCGGCCAGGGTGACACCAGCCTGACTCGTCACATTGATGGCCGAATTGCCATTCTGATTGCCAAGGAAGCCGATATTGATGCCGTGATCCGCCTTGACACTGCCCACATACTGCTGGGCCGTACCCGTGTTGGTATCCCATTCGGTGCGTTCCCAATGGAACCAGCCTAAGAAGCCCGTCTTCCAGCGCTCGGTGACGACCGGCTGCGTCCGGGAATTGTTCAGGACGACATTGTCGTAAACAAAGACATACTGTTTGTCCTTGTTCGTGAGACTGCTCGTGTCGATATAGACGCCGTTATCATTGGTAAAGGTATTATGACCCATATCCTGCGGCGTGATTTCCTGTTCATACTTCTCCAGTTCCGTTTCATTCAGCGTCGTGACGGCTCCCCAGAGGCCTGCTTTATGGTCATGCTTATAATGTTTTCTCGTCGTGACTTTCTGGCCGCTGGTCCAGTTGTAGCGCAGATTCTCCTGCGGATTGTACTGCGAAGAAGCCCCGCTGGTGCTGAGTACCTTCCAGTCGCCTGTGGTCTTATCCCATTTTGTCAGGTCCTTGACCACCGTGCTGCCGCGGGTGTATTCCGTCAGCCGGTTGGTGGAAGAATCAGCAATGCTGATCAGGCCATCATTCTTGTTGCTGATTAGCTTGCCCACCTGCAGATCCGTTTTCGTCGGATTGGTCACACTGATATCATAGGCACCATCCAGCGCAACGATTTTCCCGTTGCCCGTGCTGGAAATGCGGCCACTCAGATAAATCTTGCCGCCGTGGGCATCGATATCGGGGATGACCAGTTTTTGCGTCGATGGATTGTAGTAGACATCGGGCTGGTACTTATAGGTACCGTCCGACTGCAGGACTTTGCCGCCCTGCTGTACAAGATAATACGATCCTGTCGTGATGACCGCATCGGACAGATCCTGTTTGCCCATGAGTGCCCAACTGCGATTCAAGTTCTGGACTTTCGGCGTTACCGTATCGTCAATGGTGACTTCGTATTTGCCATAGCCGCTCTGGATCAGGCCGTTGACATTGATGTCCGATGCGTTGATGTAGATGTTGTCGCCGGCAATGCGCGAGCCGCTGCCGTTGAGCATCTCATCATGCGTCCGATCTTCATCATGAATCCGTCTCGTGGTTTCATAACCATAGGTTCCATTGAAATCATTCACATCACTGTTGAAATACTTGTTTTTGTACAGCTCTTCCGGGTTGCCGCCAATGTTGACGATGCCCTGGGTAAAGCCCTGGCTGATGCTCTTGCCGGCCGTCAGGTGGATTTCCTTGCCGTTGACTTCCGCCGTGCGGCTGCCCTCGCCCTGCAGGAGAATATTGTAGTTCTTATCCTCTACCGTGACGACGCCATTTTCCGCCTCCACATTGCCGTTGATTTCGATATCGGCCTTCGGGACAAGCTCAGCATCAATTTTTTTGCCCGTCTTCTTGCCCTCTGCATCGACTTCATCGATTTTTGCCTTGATGGCAGACGTGCCGTAATCACTCTTGATGGTGACCGTGCCGCCGGTGCTGGTGGCAGCATCGGTGCTGACCGTCAGGTTGACGGCAGCGGCCTTGTCCTGATTGGCACTCTTGATAACGGCAGCAGCGTCCTTAGCCAGGGACTGGCCGTTGTAATGGATTTCGCCGCCCGGATTGACTGCCTTCACATCCCCCACTTTCATATAAAGATTCGTATGGTTTTCCACGGTGACTTCCGGACTTCCCTGTGCCTTCAGCGTACCGGCGCCCTTCAGGCTGCCTGCTTCCACCACGATATTGCCGCCCGAAGCGACGATATCCGGCAGGACGATGGTATCCACCGTAAGCCCGCTGACAGGAACCAGATATTCCTTGCCGTCTGCCCCGGTTGCCTTGGAAAGAAGGCCGAGGTCGTTGAGTTCATTATAGATGCGCGTCTGCTCATCCTGGTAGCCTTTCAGCGCCGTCAGGTCCTTGCTGTCACTGTACTGGCCGATAAGCGTAGACAATTCATAGTAACGTGCCATCAGGGCATTGGCGTAGTCGATGCTCGCATAGGTAATCTGCGACGTATCAATGTTATCCGAAGCTTCGATTGTCGGCCGCTGGACAGCCTTTTCCTGTCCCTTGACGGCTTGAACGGCGGCCAGTTCGTCTTTATCGAGGACAACAATCTGTCCCGACCCGCCGATGACGATTTTCTGCTTGTTCTGTGCGCCGGCCGTTACCTTGCCGTCAATCTGTACATAGTTATCCGTCTTGTCGTTGATACTGTCGGACTTTTTACCCACGGACGTGCTCGTGAAATTTTCCTTGGCATCGCTGTGATACCAGGTGTACTTCACAGACTGCTCCCGCAGGTATTTGTCGGCTTCATCGGCATAGGCATTGACATGGCGGACACCGGCGACATCAGCTCCCTGGCCGACGACGACCTGGTTTGCCTGAATCAGGGTATCCTTGAATTTCGGAACGGCTACAGAAAGAGCCGTCTTGTTGTAGGCTTCCGATTCGACAGTAAGGTCCAGGTTGTCCATGGCACCATTCGCGTCTTTGCCCGCATAGAGATTGACATCATTCAGGCTGTAGACTTTGCCCTGAACATCGACTTTGTTGGTCCGCTGCAGGGTGTTCTTCACATCCGACGAAGCGCCACCGACGGCCCCGCCCTGGGTATCGGCCACGCCTTTGGCCGTCACAGCCCAGTCGTCCGAAGCCGACAGAGTGATATCGCCAGCCGCCGTATCCGTGCGCAGGGACGTCTTCCCATCCGTCGTGATGGTATTCTGGCTGGTCAGGGTATTATCTACATCCACCCAGGTAGCTGCGCCGGCACCGGCTGCTTTGATATAGCCGGCCGCATTGATCTTGCCGCCCGATTCAGCTGCCAGGGTCTGGCTGCCGCTGCTCGCAAGGGACGCATGGCCGGCATCCACAGTGGCCGTGCGGTTCACCGTATTATTGAGCTTGGCGCCCTGCACTGCAACACCGCCATACCCGCTGCCTTCAACAGCATACGTCTTGTTCTGACCGAGATTTGCCTTGCTGTCCGCCTTGGCCGTGAGCGTGCCGCTACTGGTGATCTGGCTGCCCGTCAATATCACATCAGCAGCACCGCTGGCCGTATTATCAGCCTTGGTGGCACTGGCACCGACGATGGCTGCCTTCGTGGCATCGGCGTTCAGGTCCATATGGTCCGTCTGAGCCGACTGGATAGTCACGTCACCGTTCACATCCCAGCTGCCTTTCAGGGTAACCTTACTGCCCGTATACGTCTTGTTGTCCACTGCGCCGGCCAGGTCGCCGCTGATCATACCACCGCCGCTGCCGTCGGCCGTGGTCAGATTGTGCGTCGTACCGCTGGCATTGACGGTCAGGGACTTTAGCTGTGCTTGGTCGCCAGTCAGCGTGATGGCTGCCGTATTGGCATCGTTTTCCATGCCGCTTCCCGTATAGGCTAGATTCGTACCACTGGCAAAAAGTCCGCCGACAGTGATGCCGCGGGCATCGGCTGCAGTCTGCGTCGTATTGGCTGAGGTAACGTTCAGAGCCGTTCCCTTATTTTTTTTGAAGGAAACCTTGCCCATCGTCACATCTGTATCGATGTCCGTATTGGCTGTTGCCGTATTGACGACGGCCGTACCGCGGCCAGCCGCTGCAAAGCCCTTGACCTTGGCTTCACTGTTGTTTTCTCCATTCTGGCTTTCAGCGCTGGCTGTGATTGCTGCCTTGTCAACATCGAAAGTCGTGCCGTCAGCTACCTGGACGCCGGCCTCGCCTTTGGCAGAGGCCGTTGCTACAGACGCACTGGCACTGCTGAGAAGGGCAACAGAGAGGCTGCCCGTTTCCGCCGTAACGGCCGGACGGGTCGTGGCCTGCAGGCTTGCCGTCTGGCCACTAAAAGCACTTTTTTTCTTGCTGTCGCTCTGCGCGATGAGAATCTTGGATACGCCCTCGTCACTTGCCATGGCGACGACGCCGTTGGCACCGGCCAGGCCAAAAGAACCACCGTACGTTCTGGCAGACACCACATTGACCTTATCGGCCTGCAAGTCAGCCGTTCCCTGCGCCGTTTCGAGAGTACTTCCCTTGATGGCAAGATTCGTATTACTGGTATTATCGGCCTCGGATACAAGGGCTCCGGCCGTCACGAGGCCTGCCGTAGCGCCGTAGACCGACGACGCCGTCCGGGACGCGTCCGCTGCCTTCATCGTGATATCTTTGTTGTCGGAAGTCAGCGTGGAATCCACGGCTTCGACTGTCGTCTCACCGCTGGAGCTGCTCTGGGCATAGGCCGCACTGACAGCCGCTACACCGGCGATGTTCGCCTGATAAGCATCGATGCTCGTCTTGCCGCTTTGGTCAGCCGTTACAGAGAGCGCATTATTCGCCTGCAGCGTACTGCCGCTGATGCTGACGCCGGCATCTTTCTTCGCATCCAAAACAGCAACCGTCGCACTGAGCCCCAGCGACCCCGAAACGCTGGCCGAAGCCGCCGTAATCTGGGCATTGGTCTTGCGATCCGCGCTGAGGTCCAGCGTATCTGCCGTGGTGATGGCAGAGTTCGTCACCGCCACCTGGGTGCCTTTGGCATCACTCTTGCCGGAAGAAGCGGTCACGCCGGAAGCATCCGTGGTCGCCACACCCGTATCCGTGTTGTGTAGGGTGTCTTTGACCACTTTGCTGCTGGCAGTGGTGTCATCCGTAGTAGCCGTTTTCTGAGAATCCAGGGCCGTATTGGCCTTCGCCAACACAGAAGCGGTATCAAAGGAAGCTCCCTTGTTATCGCTGCTGCCGTAGGTATCCGCCAGTTTGGTGCCGATGGAGGTCACCATCACGTTGGCATTGATGCCCAGGCCGCCCACCGTAGCGCCCACCAGGTTCTGATCCACGTCCAATTCTTCCCTGGAGGCAACAGCCGCTTTCCGGGCCGTGACGGTGCTCTGGTTCACCTTGGCCAGGGTGGAGGTACCGATGGTGTTGACACCCACGCCCGTGGCAATGGCGGCACCGCCCGCGCCGAGAGTGGCCGCATTGAATTTGGTGGTCACTTTGTTATGGGCATCCACAGTGAAGTCCTGCTCAGCCCCCACGGTGCTGTTGTCCACCACCGCCGAAGTCTGGCTGTTCACATTGTTTACGGAAATGGTGGAAGCCGCAGCCCCCACGGACCCGGCCACACCAGCCACCACCGTGGTTACGCCGGTGCTGCTGTCCGCCGCCACGTTCACAGAGCCGGAATCGCTCAGGCTGCTGTCTTTCTTCGCCGTAACCGTGCTGCCCGCCAGTTCCGCCTCCGTGGTAAATTCATCGTTGACCACGCCCACACCGGCCCCTACGGCACCGGAGGCCATGGCCGCACTGACAGCTGCCGAAGCGCTGATCAGGGTGGTCTTATGGTCGTGTTTGGCCGAGATTTCCAGCCCCTTGTTGATGCTGATGATGTTCTTCATGGTGGCGGTCACGGAGCCATCCAGTTTGGTGGCCGCAGCCGTTGCTGCTACTGCGCCTGCTCCGTAGACCCCACCGGCGCCAGCCACGCCGTCCGCATTGGTGATGACCTCAGACTTCTGGTCCGCGGTGACAGCCACGTTCCGGCCGTTGACGGTCTTCTTCCCCGTATCCGTGCCGCTCAGTTCCGCAGCCGTATTCCGGCTCAGGAGCAGGGTATCCGAAGCCGCGCTGACACCGGCCCCGCCATCGGCGCCGATGCCCACAGACAGGACCCCCACATGGCTTTCGCTGGTGGTCACATCCTGGGCTTTCACAGCCACATCATCAGCCGTACTGTTATCCAGCTTGGCATTGATGTCCGTGCCAGTCACAGCTGCTCGGGTGGTCCCGCCGATGTTGTTCACTGTCACCGTGCCGGCGGCCCCTACGGCCACATTGTCAGAACCGGCCAAACCGGCGGTTAGAGCCACGCTGTTCAGGGCATGCTGACCAGACGCAGTCACGACCACGCCCTTCTGCTTGTCGCCCACCGTCCCGTTTTCCTTGCCCCGGGCCTCCAGGGAACTGTCTTCCACGGTGCTTTCCGTATTGCCCGTAATGGCATTGTAGCTGACGCCCATGCCCAGCCCGGCATTGCCGGCTGCACCGCTCACCGTCCCGGCAAAGTTGGTGAGGGTTTCCTTCCCGCTGGCCAGTACACCGATGTTGCCGCTGCTGGTCAGGGTGCTGCCCGTCACCGCTGCCTTCACGTTGTTGCCAATCTGGTTCACGGCAATATTTCCCGCAAGGGCTGCCTTACCGGCCACGGCGGCGCCCACACCAATGGACGTAATGGCAGAGTCTCCTGCCGCCTGCACGGTGGTGTGTCTGTCTCTCACCGTGCTGCCGCTCAGGGCAGCCGTGGTATCCTGGTTGATCCGGTTCACGCTGACCCCGGCACCGCCGGCAAAGTCACTGCCGCCGGCGCCCACCACAGCCAGGCTGTTGATGGTGCTCTTGCTGTCCGCCTGGACCGTCACATAGGCTCCTTTATCCGTATCTTTATCAACCGTGCTGTCCTGTACTTCCGCCGTCACAGCCTTGTTCACCAGGGCCGTGGCAGCTGCCCCCTGGACGGCCACCTTGCCGGCACCGCCCACGCCCACAGCCGCCGTGGTCAGGGTGGAATCATCCACCGCCTGTACAGACGTACTCCCGCTGGTCACATGGGTCAGGGTGGTTTTGTTCAGGACTGCCCGGGTCTTCTGGCTGGCTTTTTCCGTGCTGGCGGAAGCACCGCCCACATCGTTGTAGGCCACGGCGCCGCCCAGGGCCACCTTGCCGCTGGCACTGACGTTCCCGGCAGCAGCCACCCGCACATCGTCGCTTTCCGCTTTCACTTTCACGGCTTTGGCGTTTGCGATTGCGGTTGCTTTTACGGTGTTGTTTCCGTCTTCAGGGCGCACTTCCCCTACAGCGGCTTCCGTGTCACTGCCGCCGTGGTTCACCACCACGGTCCCGTTCACGGCTGCCGTCTGGCTGGCCGCCACCGCAGCCCCCAGGCCGTAGATCTTGCCCGTATTCTTGCCTTCCACATCCACGCTCACGCCAGTGGACGGGGTCTTCGCCGTTACGCTGCCTCCGGCCAGGTAGGCGCCGATATGGTTGTCCAGCCCATTGTAAGCCAGGGCGGCCCCCACACCTGCCGTCTTGCCGTAGGCCACGGAACCGGCCACGTTCACGGCCTGGGCATTGCTGGACGCATGCACCTTCAGGTCATCCGTGGTCAGGGCGGAATCCGTCACCTGGGACTGGATCCGGTTGTCCTGATCCTGCCAGGTCACGCTGCCCATGCCGCCGAAGTCCTTGGAGCCGGCGGCCACACCGGCGGTCACGTTCACCGCCAGGCTGTCCGCTTCGGCCTGGGAGGCGATGGTACCGGCCGTCAGGGTCGCTCCATCGATTTTGGCCGTAAAGGTATTGTCCAGGTTGGCCACGTTCACCGCCGCGCCGGCCGCATTGTCTTTGGACCCGGCCACCACAAAGGCGGCGCCCACGCTGAGGCTGCCCTTGTTGCCGTCGAAGTCCACTTTTTCACCGGCTGTATCCAGGCCATTTTTAGCATCGGAGGTCTTGTAATAGGAAGAACCGTCCGTATCCACCCCTGCATCCTGGAGCAGGCTTTCCTTCACCCGATAGGTGCCCAGTTTATCCTCATAAGGCTTGGCTTCAGCCGAACCGCTGGTGGTATCGTGGGCTTTCACGGCAATGGAATCCGCCGTGATGTTGGCGCCATCCGCAATGTCCGCGCTCACCGTATTGTGCAGCCCGTTGTAGAGCATGGCACCGGTGAAGGCATTGTCCGTACCGTTGCCGCCCACAGCCACGCCGGCCGAGATGGCTGCCGAAATCTGTTTGGTGGCCAGAAGGCCCTGCACCTGGGTATCCTCGATGTTGGTATAGGTGCCGCCGTGGATCCCGGCTTCCAGGTTATTCTTGATGTTGGCCACGGTCAGGCTGCCGCCGGCTGCATTGCCGCCGCCGATGGCCACGTCCGCATTGACGCCGCCGGTGATCTGCAGGTCGCTTTCGTAGGCCGTCACGTCGACGTTTGCTTTTTCCGTGGCCGATTTTCCGGTCACTGCATTGTTTTCCGCCAGAGCCTTGACGTCCTTGTCGATCAGGTTCACCGAAGCCGAAGCCCCGCCGGCGAAGTTGTTGCCGGCCTGGCCACTCTTGGTGAGGGCCAGGGCCGTACCGGCCGCTACGGAGGTACCGCCGCTCAGGGCTTCGATGTCCAGGCTCTTCACCCCGGTCAGGGTGCTGTTGCGCACGGCGGCTTCGATGGTATTGTCGATGGAGTTCATGCCCACGGCACCGCTGAAGGCCACACTGGTGTTGTCCTGGCTGCCCTTGCCCTTGCGCAGGGAAATGGCCGCACCGCCGCTGTAAGCCCCCACATAGGCCGTATCCCGGGCGCCCACGCTCATGGCCCCGTCGTTATTGAGTTTCACCGTGGCGCCGTCCACCACCGCCTGGGTGGTATCGTCCACCAGATTCAGGGAAAGGCTCCCGGCCCCGGCCAGGCTGAAGGAAGGCGCCGTATCCGACTGGGTGGGCACTGCGGTCTGGGTACCGCCCTGACTCTTGCCGCCGGTGTTCACCCAGGTGATGGCATCCTTCACTTTATTGGAAACGGTCCCTACGGCAGAAGTAACGGTCCCCACAGGGTTCGTCACCTTGCCGAACAGGTTGCCCACGCTGCCCATGCCGCCCTTTTCCGTCTTGCCTTTTTCCGGATCCGTGCCGCTGGAGGTCACGCCTCCGGCCACGCTCACGGCGTTCATCAGGCCGGTGGTCTCTGCATTCACCTGGAGGGAGGCGGCTTCGATCTGGCCTTTGTCATCGTCATCATCAGCGGTGGTGATGTTTTCCACCGCAGCCCGGTTGGTCACGTCGATGTTGTTCACCGCCACGGCGATTCCGGCTGCCGCTGCTCCACTCCCCGCCGACAGGGACAGGATGGCATTGTTCACGTTGGTATTGTTGTACCCGGTGATGGCAATGCTGCCCTTGCGATTGTTGGCCTCATCTTTCACGGCCTTCAGCAGGGCGTCCTTATCCACCAGCACCTGGTTGGAACTGTCGCTGTTGGTCAGGGCCATCATGCCGCTGATGGCCGAGCCGTCCGCCTTGCCGGCAGACAGCATGACCCCGGTATGGAACACGTCAGAGTTGCTGGCAAGGGCCATATCCCCGGCCGTCAGGCTGGCACCCTTATCCACCTGGACCAGGGTAGCGTTGTCGAAATCCTGGTAGTCGAAACTGCCGCCGATCCCCACCCCGTCCGATTTGCCGGTGGCCGCATTGTTCAGCCAGAATTTGCTCTTGCCGGTCATGGTCACGTCTTTGATGGCTTCATCCGCCTGCAGTTTCAGGGTATCTCCGGCGGTCAGCTGGGCATTTTTCCCCACTTTCACCTGGCTGTCGAAGTTGAAATCCGAAACGGTGACGGAAGCCGCCGTAGCCACGGCCGTGTCTGCGCCGCCTTTGGCCGAAGCCGCCGCCGAGATATTGGCATAGTTGTTGGGGCTCAGGTATTCCATGGAGGAACTGACCACATCCATGGGGCTGGCCAGCAGGTTCGTCACCTTATCCCGCAGCTCTTGCTTGGCTTGGAAAAGAGGATCCTGGGCCTGGATATCCGCATAGAGGTCCATAGCCGCATTTTGCAGTTCCAGGAACTGGTTGTACAGATCCCAGCCGGTAGCCGCCAGGTTCGTCACTTCATTGAGAGTACCCTCCGCGGTCAGGTTCGTCCCGTCGGGGGTGTGCTTCAGATAGTTCTCGTAGAACGTGATGCTCATATTTTCCAGTTTCCCTTCCAGGGTCACCAGATTGTCATAGATGGTCTTCAGGTCACCGAATTCACCGAGCTCCTCCCAGTTCTTCATGTCTTCGGCGGCTGCTTTCACAGCCTGGAGGCTCTCATCCAGCCCTTTCTTGATTTCCGTCACCCGGTTGTAATCCATCCGGGTGCTGGTCTTCAAGGAAAGGTCCTTCCCTGCCTTCAGCTGGGCTTTCTGGTCTTTCGTTCCGTCTTCCACCGTAACGCTGGCCGAATTCTTCATGCCCCCGAACACCGTCCCTACGGCTATGGTCACCGTATCAGAATCGCTGTCCGTATTCTTGAAGGTACTGGTGACGCCGGAAGCGGTCAGCAGGGTATCATACACCGTATTGTTGGCCGAAACCTCCAGAGAGCCGTTCTTGGCTTCCGTCACCGAATTTTTGCCAAATTTCACCCGGGCCGTAGTTGTTTCGTCGGCCACGGTAATGGCAGCCCCGGCGGACAGGGTGTTACCTAGGGTATCCGTCAGGGATTTGGAACTGGTGGAGCCGCTGGAAGCAGGCGTACCCGTATTTTTGGAAGCCTTGCTCATGGCGTCCTTTACCAGGGGATTTTCCTTGACCTTGGCTACGATGCCCTGCACATCAGCGGCCTTCATAACCCCTTTCATGAGCTGGGCCTTGAACTTGCCCTGCCCCAGGTTGTTGTTGGCGCTGTGGGTATTTTCCGCCGTATGGTTGGTGGCCGTAAGGGTCACATCCTGGTCAGCCTTCACCGTTCCCTGTACATCGATGGAGGCATCCCCATCGTGGACGATTACATCCACAGCTGCCGTACCCACGGCGGTATCCGGTGCCTGGGCGGCTGCCGCCGTGTTCAGGCTCTGGGTGGCGTCCGCGTCCATCTTCACGCTGCCCTTTTGGGCTTCTGCCGTACCGTTCACCTTGATCTGGGCATTATTGTCGCTGTTGGTCACCGCCACAGCGGTCACAATGCTGGAAGAACCAGCACCCAGCAGGCCGGCGCTGACCAAGGCATTGGCACTGTTGGTCACGGAAGAAGTGGCGTTAGCCTCCACCTGCAGGGCTTCCTGCTTGTTGCCGTCACGGTCCGTGGTATCCTGGCCGGTGGCCTTTACCATGCCGTCAATCTGGACGGTGGCGTTGTTGTCCACCTGGGCATAGCTCACCCCGGCAGCTGGAATTTCACTGGGGATCTTTTTGAGATATTTTTTGCCGGCCGCCACCGTACCGGCGGTGCCGTCCAGGTTGGCCTCAGCCTCCGCCTTCACCGCATCCCCGGTGACCGTGGCATCCTTCCCAACGGTGACGCTGGCTTCGTTTTTCAGCAGCATCACATTGGCGCTCACCGGCACCACGTAACTGAGGGTATCACCCAGTTTATCCGTAAGGGAATTGCCGCTATCCACATAAGTATTGTCGGCGCTGGCCTTCATGTCCACGGCGCCCTTAGCAGTCACATTCCCCTGCACGTCCACTTTGGCCACAGTCTGGGCAAAGCCACTGGCATTGCTGGAATACGTTTCCTCCTCTTCCTTGAAATAACCATTGGTAGCTTTGGCAGTCAGGGTGGCGTCCCCGGCGGCCGTCACGGTGCCATAATTTTCCACGCTGGCCGTGATGGTCTTGGGTATATTGATATCCGTGCCGCCCAAAACCCCGGTGGTGTTCACCAGGTCATTGAAGGCCTGATCCAGGCTGTTGGCCGCGTCGGACCGGGCGGACAGGACCACGTCCCCGCTGCCGTCCTGGGCCGCGGTCAGCTTGGTCGTCAGTCCCATGTCTTTCTGTTGTTGGTCGCTCAACTTCACCATCTGGGAGAAATCAGCGACGCCCGTGGTGATGGCCGCTTCTTTTACGATGTCGCCGGCGGCCGTACCACCGATGGTATCATCGGTCAGGTTCTTGCCCACCGCCACTTTGCCGGCATAGAGCTTCACTTCATTGGTGGCATTGATCTTGCCCAGCACGCTGATGGTACCGCTGGCATTGATTCGGATGTTGGCAGACCCATTCTGAATGGCTTCCAGTTCTGTATCCCCATAATTTCCTGTAGCAAAGTTACCCTTCAGGATTTCATAGGATCTCTGATCTTTATCCAGCAGATCCTGGGACCAGGAAGGAGCCATCACATAGAGTGACCCCGTATTAATGACACCACTCTTGCCGACGGCCATGCCGCCGGGGCTCAGGAAAAACAGGTTGCCGCCGATCTGCTTATTGCGGATGGCATTGAGCGTACCATTGATGTCGATGCGGGTATCCACGAAGTTCAACAGATTCAGTGCTTCCCGACTGTCTTTTTCCGTATGGAAATACATATTGGCAATTTGATTGGCACCCAGCTGGAAATTCTTAAACTGATTGACGGCATTGTTCTTACCGTTATACTGCTGGGCGTAGATATTGAATACGCCATTCTTGTCTGCCACATAGTCGTCCCCATTGGCACGCGTGATTTGCGAAGTATCAGCTGCGAAAACAGCTGTAGGGCTCATCACGAGCCCTGCGGCCAGCAGCGTCGACAGCACCTTATGCGTCAACTGACTTATCTCGGCTTCTCTTTTATTCTTGGCGCCAAGGCGCTCATTTTTTCGGTTGATATGACGTGAATAACTCATGATGGCCTCCTTTTAGATAGATTGAGTTGCAAGCGATTCATCCGTCTATGCGATTCATGCAATCAAAACGTGCCGTTCAGCGAGAAATGGACGCGTGCCCGGCTCTGTTCCTCGTCGTTGATGGTACGGACCAAGGGGAATGCCAGGGCCGTATTGAGGTAGAGGTGCTCGCCGAGATTGCCCTTGATGCCGAAGCCCGTGCCAACGAGGCTGCGATCGCCGAAGGCACTGCTGCCCCAGACGCGGCCGCCGTCAAGGAAAACATAGGCCTGGACCTGATGGTTCTTCGCGATGGGCCAGTTGTACTCAGCACCGGCGAGGAAACCGCCGTCGCCGCCAATGAGGCTCTCCTTGTAGCCGCGGACGCTGTACATGCCACCGAGGTAGAACATCTCCGCCGAAGGCAGGTACTGCGTGCTCGAGAGCTGCCCGTCAAAACGCAGATTCCACGACTGGCCATGACGGAAATGCTTCTGGAACAAGGTCGTGAGCTCGTACTTGCCATAGGTGCGGCTCGTATCCTCTATGTTCGTGTAGCGGCCGAAACTGTAGCCATGCTTCTGATACCAGATGGTCGAACGGCCGTAATCAATCTGATCGTAGAAGATCTGGAAACTGTGCAGCCGGTCGTTGACCCAGGGCATGCCGTAAAAACTCGTATGGGAACTCTGGTAATTGTAGTCAAGGCCGATTTCCGATTTGACCGTTTCTGTCGTCTTCACCGGTGTCGTCAGGAACAGGTCGTAGGCATACGAATGGCCTCGTACCTGCAACGGTTCCAGCGCGCCATCCGTGATGTGGACGCTGTTCGTGCTGTACGAGAGCCCGGCCTTGCTACCCTGATGGTCAATAGGCACCATATACGTGCCAGCAAAGGATTTCGTCCCCTGTGAGAACAAGGTGCTGAGGAACAGGGAATCGCGATTGCCCGTCAGGCTGCGGTCCTGCCAGTAGATGCCGCTGCGATAAAGGCCACTCGTCTTATAACCGGCGTTATCGGCCATGATGCCGAAGACTTCTTTCTGCGGCTCAACGGCTGTGATGACGTAATCCGTCGTGCCCGCTGCTGTGCCAGCCTTCATGGCGATGCGCAGCTGGACATCGTTTGTCGCATTGAAGCGCAGGAGATCGCGGTTTAGTTCATTGACATTGGCCACTTTGCCTTCCTTGAGCGAAACGCGGTCGCGGATATAATAATCCTTGGTCGTCGCATTGCCCTGCAGCTTGACCTCGCCTGTCTTCCCCTCGATGAGCTCGATGCGCACGACGCCATCGTGGATGGTCTGCGGCGCCAGATACGCGCGGCAGGTCAGATAGCCCTTCGCATCATAGAGCTTGTTGATTTTCGCCACGAGTGCATAAAGATCCTCGATGCTCACCTCTTTGCCGACGTATTCCTGCGCGATTGCCTCAATGTCTTCTGACTTCAGGACGCTTGAAGCCGGCATATCCACGCGATTCAGATGGAACGTGACAGTCTCTTCCGCAGATGGCTCCTGGGGTGTCTCCCCCTCCACCTTCGAAGCGGCCTGTTCTTCCGCGAGGCGGCGCTGCGTGTACTGATATTCGAGATACTGGCGCGTCCTGCTGAGCTGGACACCGGAATCGTTATAGCTGTCCGGGCGCTCGGACGGCACATCTGGTGCTGCTTCCGCTGCCGCCATGCCACAGCCGCCCAGGATGATGGTCAAAAGTAAACGTGCAATCTGCTGATTCGTCATGGATGAATCCCCCTTCTACCCTGCTCTTTGTATATTCACTAGGATGACGATATTGTGATTATTATGAAAACTTTACTTCCTCCTTAGCCTCTAGGACCTGCTCAAAGAGATAGGCCATGAGTTGCTTGCGCCCCGACACCTTATAACGTGCACAAATCTCGTTGACATGGTAGCGCACGGTGCGTTCCGTGATGCCAAGTGCCAGGGCAATCTGCGGATACGTCTTGCCCTGGACCATATGGAAAAGGATCTGATTCTGCCGCTTCGTCAACTCTCTGATTTCCTGGAATTTCTTCTGCTGCAGCAATTCTGTCATGTATTCAAAATCGCGCCGGCCGATCTTGGTTGGGAAGGATTCCTCGTCATGCATCAGGGACCAGGGATTGGAGGCATGGATATGACTGATGAAACACTTGCCTTCCTCATCCTGCCGTACGATGATCGTCTTGCGCTGCCATTCGCTCAGAACCTGTCCCGTTTCCGGCGTGACATTGAGCAGATATTCACAGATGACCAGGCAGATGTCGTGTGCGAGCAGCTGCACTTCATATACTTCATTGTGAATCTCAATGGGCGGCACAGCCTTCTCCCGGCGCTGCTCGGCAAAATAAATCCGGGCTTTATTCAAGGTACAGAAGACCTCTTCTTTCCCCGCACCGATCCAGCTGAATCCATGCGGGTCCGCTGCGGACAGGATATCCTCCATCGATTTCTTCTTCTCATAAAAGTCATGCGTCAGATTGCGGGCTATGACCATCGCCTGTTGCTTAAAGCGTTCTTGATCTGTGAACATGGCAAAAATCCTCCCTTTCCCAGTTTCTGCTTTCATTATAATAAATTCAGCTTTGCACGTCCCTGTCATAACCGACAGGGAAACGACAGGGAAAAGAAAAAACCAGCTATGCTATGACTGCTGGTTTCATATGCCGTACCCGGAGGATTCCTCTCATTTCTTTGCCATGCTGCTGTCATACACCACTGGCTTTTCATCCGCCGCTGAAGACCGCTCAAAGAGGTATGCCATGAGCTGCTTGCGCCCCGCCACATGATAGCGGTTGCAGATCTCCGTGATGTGATAGCGCACCGTACGCTCCTTGATGCCCAAGATCTCGGCAATCTGCGCATACGTCTTGCCCTGCATCATCTGGAAGAGAATCTGGTTCTGACGCTTCGTCAGCTCCTTGATCTCCTTGAATTTCTGCTTCTGCATGAGCTCTTCCATGTATTCATAATTGCGCCGTCCGATCTTCGTCGGGAAATATTCATCGTGCCGCATGATAGCCCAGGGGTTCGACGTATGGATGTGGCAAATCCATATTCTGCCGTCTTCATCCTGACGCACGACGAACGTCACGCGCTGATGCTCGCTGATAATCTGCTCCGTCTGCGGCGGCGTCTCCACGATGTATTCGCAGATGACCACACAGACTTCCGGCGTCAGCAGCTGTGCCGTATACTTCTCATCGCGGATGTCGATGGGAGGCACTGCCATCTTGCGGCGCTGCTCAGCAAAATACCGCTTGGCAGATTTCAAATCGTAAAAGATTTCATGCTCCGCCGAACCAATCCAGCTGAAGCCGTGCGGATCAGCCTGTTCCAGGAGCTCCTCAATGGTCTTGCGCTTTTCATAAAAATCGTGATTGATGTTACGGGCCAGGATTTCAACCTGCCCTTTGAAATTCTCTGCATCCATGAACATGATTCGCGCCTCCATTTCCAGTGCCTGCGGGGGATATCACACAAAAGATGTCACACAAAAATCACGCTGTGATGCTCTCAATCCAAATGCAGGTAAACAATAAAGCAAAGATAAGATTCATTTGCTTTTAGGATAGCACGGATTTGAACCTCCTGTATGAAAATAGCACGAAACGGTCATTTTTTGTCATGAAATGCAAAATCTGCCTGCAGACTGCCACGAAGACAGCAAAAGCCCCGCCGAAAGCGGAGGGGCTGATGCTTAATCGTATTGTTCCAGGAAGCTGTGTTCTTTGCCTGCCTGCCTGTACTTCAGGACCGTGTCGAGATTGACATTCTCAAGGGCATGGAAGATGTTGCCGGGGACCTGACGGTTCGTATCCGCGAGCTTCGCGATGAGCTTCTTGACTTCGAGGCGCTTGGAGTCCGTCGTGCCGTCCGTGTGGCAGGTCGAGCACGTCTCGGTGAATTTGCAGGCACACTGGATAAAGTAGAGGCCATTGTCATCACGCCAGTGCTTGATGTCTGCCTCATGGATGTAGTAGAGCGGCCGGATGAGCTCCATGCCCGGGCAGCTCGTGCTTCTGACCTTCGGCATCATCGTGCGGATGGCACCGGAATAGAGCATGCTCATGAGATTCGTCTCGATCACATCGTCGAAGTGATGGCCGAGTGCGATCTTATTGCAGCCGAGCGCGCGGGCCTTGCGGTAGAGATAGCCACGGCGCATCTTGGCGCAGAGGTAGCACGGAGATTCCTCCACATGGAAGACCGACTCGAAGATATCCGTCGAGAAGAATGTCAGCGGCACGTGCAACAGCTTGGCGTTCTCCTCGATGATGCGCCGGTTCATCTCGTTGTAGCCGGGATCCATGCAGAGAAAGACGAGCTCGAACGGGAACTTGTTGTGACGCTTGAGGTCCTGGAAGAGCTTCGCCATGAGCATCGAGTCCTTGCCGCCCGAGATGCAGACCGCAATCTTGTCGCCCGGGCGCACGAGCTCGAATTTGCAGATGGCCTCGACGAATTTGCTGGATATCCTGCTCTTGAACTTCTTGCGCAGAGAGCCTTCGATACGCTTGAGGCGCTCCTCGTCCTCCGCTGCCTCGGCCGTCTCACGTTCCAGTTTCCGCTGCAGCCAGAGGGCATAGCCCCCCTGCAAGGAAACGGCCGTATAGCCCTGCTGACAAAGATTCTGCGCGAGGCCAAGGCTGATCTTGCCCCACATGCAGATGCAGACGATGAGTTTTTCCTCCGGCAGATCGTATCCCCCCTGCTGCAATTCCAAGGGATTCAGATTCTGCGCGCCCGGCAGCGAGCCGCGTTCAAACGCCACCTCATCGCGGATGTCCACGAGGCAGACCTCGTCCGGGCTAAGTGCCGCCAGTTCTTCCACGGTAATTTCCTGTTTCTTCTTCCAATCGTCCATAAAAATGGTCATATCCTGTATGTTCTTCCTTTTCCTTTATTCCCTGTATCAATCAAAATCAAAGTCTGTGACAATCTGGTCCTCTTTGCGCTTTTTGGCCAGGTACATGTAGTGGTCAGCGCGCGCGACGATGGTGTGGATGGTATCGTCTTTACGGACGACAGTGATGCCGATTGCCGCACGGCAGGATATCGTCTGTCCGTTTTCCGTTGTCTCACAGTCGCTGGCAATCCTCAGGAAACGTTGCGCCGCCCCCTTGATGTCATCCGGCTGCTTCAGATGCAGCAACCCCACGAATTCGTCTCCGCCCCAGCGGCAGAACCGGTCAGCTTTCCTGCCATACTGCCGCAGGGCGATCCCGAACGCACGAAGAAGGTCGTCCCCCACCGCATGGCCATATGTATTATTGATGTCATGGAAATTATTGACATCGGCAAAGAGTACGGCAAACGGCTGCTCCGTCCGCCGATAAATTTCCATCGCCTCATCCAGGCAGACTTCCATGAATTTCCGTCCGGGCAGGCATGTGAGCGGATCCCGCGTCGCTGTCTCATAGATAGCCTTTACCAGCCCCTGATCGTAATTTTCCTCTGTCAGCGGGACAAAGAATGAAACGAGCTCCCGGACCGTTCCCTCCTCATCCTTCAGCGGCACCAACGTATTGCGCAGCAGAACGTCCCTGCCATCCTTGCGCCGCATGAACATCTCCAGCGTCCGGGGCTTGCCCGTCGCATAGGCAATGATTGCCGGACAGTGCGAGCCGATACGGCTGCTGTCCGTGAAGGAACAGCCAAGCGGCATATCCACGCACCGCCTGCCCTGCATCTCTTCCGCCGAGAAGCCCAGAAGCCGCTCCGCCGCAGGATTCCAGTACAGCACCGTATGATCCGGCCGCAGCACGTAGCAGCCGATTGGCATGGCATCCATCAGCGTCCTCAGCATCTGGTTTCCTTCTGCAAAGCCTCCTGCTACGCCCTGCAGCATATCCACGCGTCCATCCACGCCTCCCGGCTCCAGTTTATGTTTCCCTGAAAATTTCCCCGAAATATTGCTCATGACAATGCCTTTCTGCATATTCGTTCCAATCTATTCTATCTCTATTCTACTAGGATTCCTAGGGATTGACAACACATCAAAAAGTCCCGCCGGCCAATGCACAGTGGGACTTTGGACATCATCATGTTTTACAAGACTTTCACGAGTTCCTCGTTACTCCTGCGCTGCATGTGCAGAGGGGCAGCCTTTGCTCCCGCCGCAGCGTAGCCAATTGGCAGCAGCAGCAAAGGCACTTCATTCAGTTCCAGATTGAAAGCATCCGCCGTCTTCGTCACCGGGAAAAAGTTTACCCAGCAGGACCCGATGCCGAGTTCCCAAGCTTCCAGCATCATGTGCGTGGCCACGATGCTGGCATCCTGTTCACCCGCACGGATGCTGTGCTCAAAGGGATTGACCCATTCTTCATCCTTGCGCACCGTTACCATCAGCACCACCGGTGCATTGAAGGCGCAGCGCGTGAGTCCCCGTATCTTCTCCAGTGCTTCCGGGCTCTTAAGAACGTACACCCGGTACGGCTGGTAATTATGGCCGGTAGGAGCAATGCGCCCCGCCTCCAGGATGGCGTCCAGTTTTTCCTTTTCAATCGGCTTGTCACTGAATTTCCGAACCGAAAATCTTTCCTTTGCCAATTCCATGAATGTCATCTAAATGCGGGCAGGATACTCCGACCTCTTAGGTTGGAGAGGAATGCCCGCTTCACCTCACTTTCTTATCAACTAGAACTTCAGCAAAACTATGTTATAATATTTTTGATGAAGTAATATACATTTTAGAAAGGCAGGTGAGAAAAGTGTCCAACCTAACCAAAACGATAAAACTTCGCATACATGTTACTCCTGAACAGGAAGCATTATTCCGCCAAATGACAGAGCAGTACCGTCAGGCTTGCAACTTCGTGTCTCAATACATTTTCGACAACCAATTTGACTTGGCTTACCAAAGCCTCAACAAGAAACTGTATAGTAGCCTTCGTGGCTTGTTCGGCTTGAAATCGCAGTTAGCACAGTCTTCTATTAAGACGACGATTGCCAGATACAAGACTGTAAAACAACAGTTATTTCAAAATCCTTATAGATACAAAGACGAAAATAGCAACTGGCAACGCATCCCTAAGACTTTGGAATGGCTCTGGAAACCCGTATTCTTTCGCCGGCCGCAGGCTGACTTAGTCCGTAACCGAGACTACAGCTTTATAGATGACGGGCGAGTCCTGTCCATCAATACGCTCGGTAAAAGAATCAAGTGTAGTTTTGATGGCGAACATTTCGCTGGATACCTTGATGGTTCCTATCAACTTGGTACTGCCAAACTGGTCGAACTGAAAGGGAGATGGTATCTGCATATCCCTATCACCAAGACGGTCGAGGATTTCCAGAAGGAGAGTGTCCGTCATGTTGTCGGCATCGACCGCGGGCTTCGTTTCCTTGCAGTCAGCTATGACGAGCAAGGCAAGACAGAGTTCGTCTCTGGCAAAAAGATTGCCACCAAACGCCATAAATTCCAAGAAGTACGCAGACAGCTCCAGTCAAAAGGGACAAAATCAGCAAAGCGCAAGCTCAAAGCTATCTCTGGGCGAGAGAACCGTTGGATGTCTGATGTGAACCATCAGATTTCTAAGACACTCGTACAGAAATACGGCAAAGATACGCTTTTCGTACTCGAGGACCTTGCTGGCGTCAGCTTCGAAGAAAGCAATCTTTCCAGAACCGCGAAACAGAACTACGATTTGCGGAGCTGGGCGTTCTACCAGTTGGAGCAGTTCCTAACTTACAAGGCTCACGAGAACCGTTCGGAAGTCCTGAAGGTATCGGCAAGATATACGTCTCAGCGTTGCCCAAAATGTGGCACCATCCACAAGGAAAACCGGGACCACCATAAGCACCTGTATAGTTGTCAGTGTGGCTACCAGTCCAACGATGACCGTATCGGAGCCATGAATATCCAGCTTCTCGGAACTATGTGGATTTCTGGAGACAACAATCCTCGATATGAACGAATAACGACTGCCTCGGAGTAAACTCCTTGGTAAAGCGGGTGCTGTCAATCACCCGATGATGTAGGCGAATATAGGGAGGCATCTTAGGATGTCGTTACTACCTATGCAGTTTCGACTTACAAGCCGCCACTTCTATAAGTGGCGGTAGTTGACATGTCTTCATCCTTTCGTTTCGCTTCGAGAACTGGATGACGCCGAAAATCCCTTATCTATAAGGCTTCAACAGTCTCTTTGTATATTGCGCGTATAGTTTATCGCAACAGACACAATGCGATAAACGTTGTTAATGCTCCTTTTTCAGCGCCTTCTCGTAATGGTCTTTCTCCTCGAGAGGGATGCGCAGTACCTGCATCGCTTTCTCCAAAGACCAGCCTGTACTCTCGATGAGATTCTGCAAATCCTCTTTCGCTCGATTAAGGGTGCCGACATTGACTCCATTATCAAATCCGTTATTAAATCCGTCATTATAGACGCCCTCGCTTAAGTTACACATTTTTTTCAGCTCCTTTGTCTCATCCTCTGTCAGATGGATGCCGTATTCTTCCTCCAACTGCTGCTTCTTCTCCAACGCGGGTGCCTTCTCCTTGAAGATGATGCGCAGCATCTCAATCAGGCTGTCCTGCGTCTTGCGATTGCCGAGATACAGCATGACGACATTCAAGAGATTATACTGCCACTGCTCTGCGCGGTATTTCCCGTGCAGGCGCTCTTCTGTCATCCGGTAGCGGTTGATGGAGTTTCTCCTGTCCTTTGGCACTCCACCTGCCTTTCTACCTCCATTTTACTAGGATTCACAAGGATTGACAACATATCAAAAAATCCCACCGGCCAATGACCGATGGGATCTGTATGTTCGTATGAAACGAGCGATTAACGCTTCGAGAACTGGGAAGCCTTGCGGGCTTTCTTGAGGCCGTACTTGCGGCGCTCTTTCTCGCGCGGGTCGCGCGTGACGAAACCAGCCTTCTTGAGGGCCGGACGGAGCTCTGCGTTCATCTCCATCAGGGCGCGCGTGATGCCGTGACGGATTGCGCCAGCCTGACCCGTAACGCCGCCACCAGCAACATTTGCGATGACGTCGTACTTGTCAACCGTCTCCGTGAGGTTCAGCGGCTGACGAACGATGAGTTCGAGAGTCTTGAGACCAAAATACTCTTCCATGTCGCGACCATTGATCGTGACTTTGCCCTCGCCTGGAACCAGACGAACACGGGCAACGGACGACTTTCTGCGGCCAGTGCCGTAGTAGATGACTTCTGCCATGTGTTATGTTCCTCCCTTTCCAGTATTAGCGGATGTTCAGCTCAAGCTTTTCCGGCTTCTGAGCTGCATGCGGATGCTCCGGACCAGCGTAAACGCTGAGCTTGCGGTACATCTGCGCGCCGAGACGGTTCTTCGGCAGCATGCCTTTGATTGCATGCTCAAGAACGCGCTCCGGGAACTTCTCCAGCATCTGGCCGGCAGCCGTGAACGTCGTGCCGCCCTGATAACCGGAATGACGGAAATACGTCTTATCCGTAAGTTTCTTACCCGTGAATTTTACCTTCTCTGCATTGATGACGATGACATAATCACCCGTGTCAACGTGCGGAGTAAAAGTCGGTTTATTTTTACCGCGAAGAACTTTAGCGACTTCGGCTGCGAGGCGGCCGACCGTCTGGCCTTCAGCGTCTACAACATACCATTTGCGCTCGATATTGGATGCATTTGCCATAAACGTTGTCTTCATGCGATTTCCCCCCTAATAATTTCAATTGTTGGTTTCAGCATATATGATGCAACCATCGTATGCCTCCGGGGCTTATGGAAACACATGACGTGACATCACATAGAACTATTCTACTCAAAAACAGGCTGTTCGTCAAGGAATTTTTTAGGCTTTTCCACGATTTTTTCCACTGCCGCTTGTGGAAAAGTCAGCCCGTCAGCGCAGCTTGCCGAGATGTGCCGTGCCGTTGATGAGTTCCACGGTTGGACGGCCCTCATCGTAGCGCACGATGTTGACAGCCGTGTTGAACTGCCGGATGCTCCAGGCGTATTCGAGGGACATGTGGAGCTGTGCCGTCAGGATGGTGCGCAGGATGGCGCCATGCGCGACGATGACAACGGTCTTGTCCTCATTTGCAGGGTCTGCCATGATGGCGTGCAAGCCTGTCAGCGCGCGCTGCTGGACTTCCTGGAACGTCTCACCGTGCGGAATGTTGAGCTTGTCCGGATGGCGCAGGAAATTCTCCATGGCATCCGGCCAGCGCGAGACAATTTCCTTATAGGTCAGGCCTTCCCAGTCGCCGAAGGACAGTTCACGGAAAATCTTGTCCTTGGTCACGGGCAGACCGAAGCGCGCCGCGATGATATCGGCCGTCTCCGAAGCCCGCTTGAGGTCACTCGCATAGATCCGGTGGACTTCCGCCACGGGAAAGTTCTCGGCGAGGAGCCTTGCCTGCTGACGTCCCTCCTCCGTCAGGGCCACATCAGACTGGCCCTGATAGCGGCCGCCCACATTCCACTCCGTCTGGCCATGGCGGACCAGGATAAAACGTATCATAAAAGAATCGTCTCCAATCGTTCTAACAGTTTCACATTTTCTTCATGCGGTCTTACGGCCAGGCGCACGTAACTTTTGCCGTCGAGTCCCGGATAATTGCCGCAGTCGCGGATGAGTACCCCTTCCCGGCGCATGCGTGCCGTAAGCTCTGCGCTCGAGAGATGCGTGCCGCGGATATCAAGCAGCAGGAAGTTCACCTGCGTGGGATAGACGCGCACGCCGGGAAGGGACGCCAGGCGGCTGCAAAGGAAGCGGCGCTCCTCCGCAACGAGCACGCGGCTCTTCTCAGCGTAGGCATGGTCCTGCAGGGCGGCTGTGCCCGCTTCCTGCGCCAGGAGATTCACGTTCCAGACATCCTTGCCGCGTTCCATCGCCTGGACAGCCGACGGGGAAGCCGCGCCGAAACCGAGGCGCAGGCCCGGCAGGGCAAAGAACTTCGTCAGCGAACGGATGACGAAAAGATACGGCTTCTCTGCGGCTGCATCAAGCAGGCTGTACGGCGCATCGTCCGGCAGGAAATCGAGGAAGGATTCATCGACGAGCAGCCAGGTCTTCCTGGCGGCGGCAGCATCTGCGAGCTGCATGAGTGCCCCGCGCGTGAGCAGGGTGCCCGTCGGATTGTTGGGATTGCCGACAACGACACAGCCCTGCTCGGGCAGTGCCGCCCGCAGCTTCTCGCCATCGAGGCGGAAATTCTCCTGCGCGTCCAGCTGGAAATACGTCACCGAACTGCCCGCGGCAAGCGCCGCCCGTTCGTATTCACTAAAGGAAGGCACGGGCAGGATGGTCCTTTGCGGCCGGAAGGTCTGAAAAAAGAGATAAAAGAGTTCCGCTGCCCCATTGCCGAGCACGAGCGCGTCCGGCGCCACATCATACGAGGACGACAGCGCCTGACGCAGCCTGCGGGCCGCAGGGTCCGGATAATGGATGACATCACCGATGTGCGCGGCAATGTCCTCACGCGCACTTGCCGGCAGCCCCAGCGGATTGATGTTGGCTGAAAAATCAAGCCAGCCATCTGCCGGTATATCCTCATATATATTGCCGCCATGAACAAAGCGTTTCATCATTCCCCGCTTCCTTTCGCTGATATTGGAATTCTATGCCGCCTTCCTGCAGATATACCTGTCCCCAGAGGGAGAGGTTGGCATGCTTTGCCTGGAGTTGCTTCGTCTGCCTGACAATCTGCTGCGCGGAAAGAGACGGCGGCCAGAAAACGCCGACGACGGTGCCACTGTGGGCCACGTTGAGCCCGAGTGCCCCGCAGGCACGCGCATCATGCAGGAATTCCAGAAGATTGGGCTTTGGCAGCACGGCCTGATGCAGGAAGGCACTCCTCGTCGCCGCTTCTGCCAGTGCCGCAGGTGTTCCCATCGTCAGGAGCCGGCGAAGTTCCTGCAGCTGCATGACCCCGTACGCAGGTGTCCGTTTTTCCGCCTCGCGGTGAAAGGCCAGGGTATCGACGGTGCCGCCCGTGTCGAAGATCGTCAGCGGCACCCTGACTGACAGCCGGTAGATGTCCAGAAGCCTGCCCTGTACCTGGTCAAGGCAGGCAAGCCCTTCAAAAAAAACGCCGTCCGTTGGTTCGATAACCACGGCAAGCTGCAGGATCTCCTCCGCTGTCAGCGGCTTGCCGAAAGCCAGGGAGGCAGCAGCCGCCACAGCGGCAATGTCGGCACTCGACGAGGCCATGCCCTTGCCGCGTGGCAGTTCCGAAGTGAGGCGGATGCCCCACGGCAGATCATCCCGGCCAAAGCGGCGGCAGATAGACTGCAGGGCAAGCTTTGCCTTGTCACCCAGGCCTTCACAGCCTGAAAGGGAGGTGCTGATCTGCACGGTCGTATAGCGATTGATGGGACAGGTCACGAGGAACGGCCCGCCTTGCCAGCAGCCCTGCACGAGTTCACCGCAGGACCCCGGCACCCGCACGATTACATCCATAGGAAAAGCGCTCCCCGGGTAATCGGCAGATGCGCGCAGAGGAAAAAGACGACGAGCACGACCGTCTCCGTCGTCATCTCCGCGGCGCCGTAGACATCTCCCGTGACGCCGCCGAGCTTCCGCGTCGCATAGTGGCCGAGCAAAAAGGCCCACAAGATGCCGGCGGCAAGTGCCAGAATGGCGGCAAGGCCGACCGGCACGACAAAGAGCACGGCCGTCACGGCACCGATGGCCAGGGCCTTATGGTCCGCCATCTCCGAAAACGCCTTGCCCATGCCCTCTGGACGTGCATAGGGGAAATAGCTGACGACGAAGAGCATCGCGAGGCGCCCGATGATGGGCATGGCAAAGAGCGCCACGACGAGCACCGGTTCCTGCAGGTCGAGGATCAGCGACCAGTTGAAGAGCAGCAGCGAGCCGAAGGCAACGACGCCGAACGACCCCGTACGGCTGTCCTTCATGATCTCGAGCATGCGCTCGCGGCTGCGTCCTGAAAAGAGCCCATCGACCGTGTCCATGAAGCCGTCACAGTGGAGGCCGCCCGTCAGGAGCAGCGGCAAAAGGGTCAGAAAAGCCCGCACCGTGTATAGATGGCTGCCCAGAAACACCATGAGCACGAGGGCAAAAAACGCATAAATAAGCCCCAGCACAACTCCCACGAGCGGGAAATACCGCGTGCTGCGGCCAAAATCTGCCATCGTCAGGTCCCTTTGATTGACGATGTGGATGCGCGTCAAGAATTGCAGCGCCGTAAGAAAACTACGCAAGCTCAAGCTCCTTTCAAAAATGCAGGATTCGTCTGCCCTCAATGTCCCATGAATTTCAGCACGGCATAGGCAAGAATCAGGAAGAGTACAGTCGCCGTGTACATCATGCGGATACATTCCATGATGTGCTTGGGCGCCGTGGCTTCGATGGCCTCGCCCATATAGGCACGGAAGGTCTTCTTACCGAAATAGCTGTTGATGCCGCCAAGGCGGATATGAAGCGCCCCCGCCACTGTCGCCTCGGCATAGCCGCCGTTCGGACTCGGATGCTTGTCGGCGTCCCGGCGCATCATGCGCAGGGCGTTGCCGGCATCGAATCCCAGGAGCGAGGCTGCCGCCACAAACAGCAGTCCCGTCAGACGCGCGGGGACATAATTGAGGACATCGTCGAGCCTTGCGGCAGCTCTGCCGAAATACAAGTATTTCTCATTCTTGTAGCCGATCATCGAATCCATGGTATTGGCCGCGCGGTAAAGGAAGGCCAGCGGCACGCCGCCGATGGCAAAGAAGAAGAGCGGCGAGATGATTCCGTCCACGGTATTCTCGGCGATGGTCTCCACCGTCGCGCGGGCAATCTCGCTGTCATCGAGCTTGTCCGTATCGCGGCCGACAATCCAGCCCACCTTTTTGCGCGCCTCCGCCAGATCGCCGGTAATGAGCAGCGCGTAGATACCCTTGCCCGCCTTGGCGAGGCTCTGCGGGGAAATCGTGAAGGAGAGCAGAAAGGCCGCGACAATCTCCTGCCCCCATTCCCACGGGATGTAATACGATAGATAAAGCAGCGCCGCTGCCACGTCGTAGGTGAGGAAGAGGACGATGAGCACGAGGATGGCTCCCGACAGGAACTTGCGCCTGTCGCTGTCCTCCGGACGATAGTAGAAGCGCTCGAGCAGCGAAATGAGCCTGCCGATCAGGACGACGGGGTGAAACTTCGTGCGCGGATCGCCGATGATCGTATCGATGACAAAGGCCAGGATTGCTACATTCATGGGCGCTCCTCCATGATGGCGCGCAGTTTCTCCATGTCGAGGCTCGCTGCCACCGTATCGGCCAGACGGTTGTACGCATCCTCCTTTTCCTGCCAGCGGCTGCGCTGAACGGGCAGCGGCGAGAGGCCGCGGCAGCCGCGCAGGATGTTGATGAGCTGGCGGCGGAAGCCGTCATGGTCAAAGAGGCCGTGGATATACGTGCCGAAGATCAGCTGGTCGCCGCTCATGGCGCCGTCCCAGTAGTCAGCGGGCTCATCTCCCTGCCGCACGATATGGAAGGGATGCGGGACCTGCTTCAGGAATTCCGTGCGCCCCATGTGGATCTCATACCCCGGCATATCCGCTGCCGTCAGATGACCGTGGAAAAAATCCAGCGACGGGCAGGCCGCCGTCACCTGAACCGTGCGCTTTTCCGGACCGAAGGTCGTAATCATCGGCAGGTAACCGAGACCGTCGATGGCCTCATGCTCCGATTCGACATGGCCGGGATCCTCGAGCCGGCGGCCGAGCATCTGATACCCGCCGCAGATGCCGATGAGCGGAATGCCGCGATCCGTGCAGGCACGGATGGCTGCCTCCATGCCGGTTTTGCGCAGGTGCAGCAGGTCTTCCGTCGTGTTCTTCGATCCCGGCAGGATGATGAGGTCGGGGTGACCGAGTTCTTCGGGCGTGCGCACGTAATCGACCTCGACATCGGGCTCCTCCGCAAGTGCGTCAAAATCCGTGAAGTTCGAGAGCTTCGGCGTCTCGATGACAGCGATGCGGATCTCCGCATCGCCCTGTGGCACGGCAGCCTTGTCCTCGAGCGACACCGAGTCCTCATCTTCGATGCCGAGATGATCGAGGTACGGCACGATGCCGAGCACGGGCTTGCCCGTCTTCTTCTCGAGGAAGTCGACAGCCGGCGTCAAGAGCGACACGTCGCCGCGGAATTTATTGATGACGAGCCCTTTGACGAGGGCGCGTTCCTCTTCATCGAGAAGTTCCAGCGTGCCGACGAGCGAGGCCAGTGCGCCGCCGCGGTCGATGTCCGCGATGAGCAGCACGGGGGCCTGCAGGTATTTGGCCACGCGCATATTGACGATATCGTGATCCTTGAGGTTGATTTCCGCCGGGCTACCCGCGCCCTCGATGACGAGTGTATCAAATTCCTGCTGCAGGCGCCCGAGTGCAGCCTTGACGGCACCGAATGCCTGCAGAGAATAGCCCTTGTGGTATTCGCGCGCACTCATATTGCCAACCGGCCGTCCTTCAAGAACAACCTGCGAACACGAATGGCCCGTCGGCTTCAGGAGGACCGGATTCATGTCGACCATCGGCTCGAGTCCGGCGGCTTCAGCCTGCGCGACCTGTGCCCGCCCCATTTCGAGGCCCTCCTTGGTCACGTAGGAATTCAGCGCCATGTTCTGCGCCTTGAACGGCACGACGCGGCGTCCTTCACGATGGAAGATGCGGCAGAGCGCCGTCGTCAGGATGCTTTTGCCAACATGAGAGCTTGTTCCCATGAGCATGATGGATTTGGACACGTCAAAGTCCCCCTTTGATTCCGAATGGATTGTACTCAGATACGTCTTATTTCAGCTGCAGAGGCAGGCCGCAGATGACGGCATAGACATCATCTGCAGCCTGCGCGAGCTGCTGGTTGGCAAGGCCCGCGAGATCGCGGTAGCGGCGCGCCAGGGCATTCTCGGGCACGATGCCGGCCCCGACTTCATTTGTGACAAAGACCACCGTGGCCTCTGCCGGCATCTGCCGGACAGCTGCAGTGAGCTGCGCCATGGCCTGCCGTACATTCTCGTATTCCTCTTCCTCCGTGCGCTCGCCCGGCTTGCAAAGAAGATTGCTGAGGTAAATGGTCACGCAGTCAAACAGGATGGCATCGTGCAAGCGCCCGGCTTCCAGCAGGGCCTTTTCCGCTTCAAACGGCGCCTCGTAGGTCTGCCAGGAGGCAGGACGCCGCTGGCGATGCAGCTTGACGCGGTAGTTCATCTCTTCGTCAAAGATCTGTGCCGTCGCAATGTACGCGATGCGCCTGCCCGCTTTGGCCACGAGCGCCTCGGCAAACGAGGACTTGCCGCTCCTGGCGCCGCCCGTCACGAGGATCATCTTTGCCATGCCTGACACGCCTCCACGAAATGCTTTGCCGCCTCCGGGCAGCCGGCAAAATGAAGATGCAGGTAGCTGCCAAGCGCCTGCTTGCGGCACTGACCGGCTTCATAGCGGCTGCCGTTGCGCATCTTGGTGAAGATGAACGGCCGCCCCTCTCCGTCTCCTGCTACGTCTTCCTGCGAGAAGTGGAATTCATGGCCATGGATGACCATGCCGGCAGGTCCGAGAACCGTATCCTGCTGCAGGCAGGCCTCCACATAACCGACCATCTGGAGCTTGCGGGTCATCTCAGCCCGGCCGGAGAATACGCCGCACATCGGATGGCAATGACCGTCAAAAGCCTGCAGTTCCTGCATCAGATACATGTAGCCGCCACATTCCGCATAGATGGGAATGCCCTGTGCCGCTGCCTCGCGGATGGCTGTGCGCATGGATGCATTGCCCGCCAGTTTCTCCGCGAACATCTCCGGGAAGCCGCCGCCGATGAACAGACCATCGACATCGGGCAATGCTTCATCATGAAGCGGGCTGAACGGCACAAGCTCGGCGCCGAGGCGCTCAAGCTCCTTGAGGCTCGCCGGATAATAGAACGAGAATGCTTCATCCCGGGCGATGCCGATGCGGCAGATGGTCTTTGCCAGCCCGCGCTGCTCTGCCGCCGTTTCGTGGAGAGCAAGGTCCGGCGTCAGGCAGGCCATGTGCAGGATGGCCTCAAGATCCAGCGAGCCCGCCACGGCGTTGCCGAGCGCCTCGACAATTTCGCGGTCCGTATTCTCTTCAGCCGGCAGGAGTCCGAGGTGGCGTTCCGGCATATGCAGCTCTTCATTGCGATAGAGCGCGCCGAATACCGGCATGTCGATATCCTTCATGGCCTGGCGGATCATGGCCTCATGCGTCTTGGAGCCCAGCCGATTGAGGATGACGCCCGCGAGCTGCACCTCGGGGTCGTAATCGCGGAATCCCATGGCCAGAGCAGCCGCCGAAGCCCCCATCGACTTGGCATCGATGACAAGGATGACCGGCGCCTTGAGCAGCTTTGCGATCTCGGCCGTCGAGCTCACGCCTTCCCGGCCGCCGTCATAGAGGCCCATGACGCCCTCCACGACGGCGATGTCCGCTCCTTCCGATTCCTCGGCAAACAAAGCCGGCACGCGCTCCTTCGGCACGAGCCAGGTATCGAGGTTATGCGCGGCCCGGCCGCTGGCCAGGCGATGATACCCGGGATCAATGTAATCGGGACCGACCTTGAAGGACTGCACGACGATACCGCGCTGACGCAGGGCCGATAAAAGTCCCGTTGCGACCGTCGTCTTGCCTGAGCCGGACTGTGCAGCCGCAATGACCAGTCTGGGAAGAGAATACTCCATGAAAATCCTCCTCTTTCAATGAAAAACCGTGATGGGAAATGAGCAAGGAACGATGACGCAAGTCAGTCCCGGCTGTTGTCGATGAGATACATCATCGCATTGACGGCTGCCGCCGCAATCGGACTGCCGCCCTTCGTCCCCTCTACCGTGATGTAGGGAATCCGGCCATTCTTCGCGAGTTCTGCCTTGGAATCCGCCGCACCGACGAAACCGACAGGGATGCCGACGATGCAGGCTGGACGCACGCCTTCCTCCAGAGCGAGGCGCAGAACCTCAAAGAGTGCCGTCGGAGCATTGCCGATAGCGACGATATTGCCGTCCAGCGCATGGCCAAAGGAGCGCATGGCTGCCATCGACCGCGTGATGCCGAGCTCCTTGGCCTTCGCCGCCACCTCGGGATCTGCGATCCGGCAGTGCACCTCGCCGCCGAAGGAGGCGAGCTTGCGCTTGTTGATGCCCGTGCGTACCATCTCGACATCCGTATAAATATCGCAGCCGGCAGCCAGTGCCTTCATGCCCGCCGCAATGGCATCATCCGACATGCGGATGATTGGCGCGTATTCGACGTCGCCGGCCGCATGGATGATGCGCGAATAGACCTTGACGGCCTCGGGCGAAAGATGCAGTCCCGCAAGATGCGGTGCGATGATTTCCATGCTGCGATTCTCAATGGCCATGGGTTTCTTGATAAATTCCATCAATGGTTCTCCTCCACAAATGACAGCACATCTTCATACGTATGTGCCAGATGATCGTATTGCAGGACCGGCCTGTCGATGACGATGACCGGGAGATGCAGGGCAGCAGCAGCAGCCAGCTTCGTATCCGTGCCGCCGATCGTGCCGCTGTTCTTCGTGACAATGACATCGGCATGATACTTCTTGAAAAGTTCCCGATTGAGCTCCGTCGAAAACGGCCCCTGCAGGGCCACGACCTGCTTTGGCGTAAGTCCCAGCTCCTCACAGAGCGCCAGCACCTCCGCCGTCGGCAGGACCCTTGCGATGAGCGTGCAGTCTGCCAGAGCCCCGGCCTCCGTGAATTTCTTCAGGTTCCGGCTGCCCGTCGTCAGGAAGATCACACGTCCGCGCGCGGCAGCCTCAGCGGCTGCTTCCTCGTAGCTGTGCACCACGACAATGCCCTCATACGAAAGCTCGGTCAGCGAACGCTCGTAGCGGATGTACGGGATGCCGAGCCTGCGGCAGGCGGACATGGCATTCTGCGAGACATGAACGGCATACGGATGACTGGCATCGACAAAGAGGCGGATACCGTGTGCCTGCAGATACTGCACGAGGCCTTCCTCATCGAGCGGCTCGTCGTTGATGACGAGCCTGCTACCGCCGGCCGCTGCCAACAGCTGCTCGCCGTAATGGCTGACGACGGAAGCCGTGACCGCATGGCCGCGTTCCAGCAGGAGCCTCGTGAGCTCGCGGCCGTCCTGCGTGCCCGCTGCTACGAAAATCATAAGCCCTGCTCCTTGTTCTCATAACCGCGCGGCGTAATCATATAGCCTTCCTTGACATACGTCTTGGAATTGCCGATGATGACCAGCGAGAACATGTTGATCTCTTCCTTCGTAAAATCCGCCAGCGTTGAGATGATCTTGTTCTGTCCCTCGCGGCTCGCAGCCGTGACGATGCCGACCGGCGTATCCGGACGCTTGTGACGCAGCATGATTTCGCGGATCTCTTCGATATTCTGCACGCGCTTGCGGCTCTTCGGATTGTAGAGCGCAACGACGAAATCACCCGCAGCCGCCATCTCGGCGCGCTTGCAGATGAGCTCCCAGGGCGTCAGGAGGTCCGACAGGCTGATGACGGCAAAGTCATGCATGAGTGGTGCGCCGAGTACGGATGCCGCCGCATTGACAGCCGATACGCCGGCGATGATGCCGCCGAATTCCGGACGCTCGGCCTTGTCCCGCTTGAGCAGGAGCTCGAGCACGAGTCCGGCCATGCCGTAGACACCGGCATCGCCGCTTGAGACGACGACCGTATCCGCGCCGCCGGCCGCTTCTTCCACCGCCATGCGGCAGCGGTCGATTTCCTGCATCATGGCCGTACCGATGACCTTCTTATCCGCCAGCAGCGGCTCAACGAGTCGGATATATGTATTGTAGCCAGCCACGACATCGGCTGCTTCGATGGCTTTGCGTGCCCGCGGCGTCATATCTTCCAGACTGCCCGGACCAATGCCAATCACAGTGATCTTGCCCATGAAAAACCTCCTGAAAAATCCATTGTCCTGCTCCAAGCAAAACTCTTTTCCAATTATACCATAAACAACGGCTATGCCCTAGACCCTGCCGCTCAGCTGCCCCAGGCCAGCGCCACCGTCACGCCCGCAAAGCGTGTCTTGAGCAGCGCAAAGTGCACGCGCCCTTTACTGCAGCAGGCGGCTGCCGCTTCGCAGACATTGCCGACGCCGATGGTCTTCTTGACAAAAGGCGACTCCTGCAGGCCGTAAGCGGCAATGGCCTCTGCCAGCTCCTTCTGCGAGAAAAAATGAAGAGGACGTGTCAGTTCAGCGGCAGCTGCCAGCAGGCCGGCTTCGTCCGACTTGACGTCCGTGCTGCCGAGAGCGGCAATGCGCGCCAGCGGCATGCCGATGCGCCGGCAGGCTTCCTGCAGAGCCTCCAGGATGTGTGCGGCGCTCATGCCTCGCTTGCAGCCGACACCTGCCAGAAGAGGCCTCGGCACGAGGCAGAGCACATCATCCGGCACAGCCTGCAGAGGCGGCAGTTCCCGCTCTGGTGCAAGGATGACAGCCGGCCCCTTCTGCACGGCCCGCCCGTCTTGTATCTGCCAGTCGAGGCCGTGTGCAGTCAGCCAGCCCTCATATGTTTCCCTCGCAGGCATCCCCGGGGAAACGTAATACGGAAGAGGCCTCTTCTCGAGCAGGGCCGTATTGACCGTCTGGATATGCGGCTTTGGCCAGGGCCTGAGCCCGAGGCCTGAGGCCCAGGCGTCGGGCGCCATGAGGCCTTCCACATCGGTGGCCGTCGTGATGACGGGATCCGCGCCTAGCGCCCCCGCCAGCAGGTGTGTCAAGCTGTTGGCCCCGCCCACGTGGCCGGAAAGGAGGCTGATGACGTGATGTCCCTGTTCGTCGAGCACCACGACGGCAGGATCCTCGAGCTTGTTCCTGAGCAGCGGCGCAATCATGCGCACGACGATGCCCGTGGCCATGATGAACACCATAGCCTCGACGCGCGGAAATACCTGCTGCACGGCAGGACGCAGACGTGCAAAGCCATGGATCTTATCCGCCGCAGCAGGCAGAGAAGCGGCAGGAGCATCCTGCAGGGCCAGAAAGCGTTCGGGCAGAAAAAGCTCTGCACCTTCCTCCAGACAGGAAAGCACGCGTCCGGCGCACTGCACGCCCTGCTGCGTCAGGGCAAAGACCGCCGTCCTCATTTCGAGGCCTTGCGGAACATATGCGAGAATTCCGGCGCGTAAAGGCGTGACAGCTCGTAATCGGAGCCGAGGCAGCGGCTGACGACAATCATGGCCGTGCGGTCGATGCCTTTGCCCTCGATGGCCTCACAGATGGTGGAAAGCGTGGCGCGCACGATTTTCTGATCCGGCCACGAAGCCTTCTGCACGATGGCAATCGGCGTCGTTTCCTCATAGCCGCCGGCGATGAGTTCCTTGACGACATCCTCGAGCATCGTGATGGAAAGGAAGATGCACATCGTCGCCTGATGCGCAGCCAGACTCCGAAGCTTCTCGCGCTCCGGCACCGGCGTGCGGCCTTCCTGGCGCGTGATGATGACGGTCTGCGAGATGCCGGGCAGCGTGTATTCCTGCTTCAAAGCCGCTGCCGTAGCCAGGAACGAACTGACGCCCGGGACGACATCATAGGCGATGCCGCGCTTCTCGAAGGCATCCATCTGTTCCTGGATGGCTCCGTAGATGGCGGGATCACCCGTATGCAGGCGCACGGTCATCTTGCCCGCCTGCTCGGCTTCTTCCACGGCTGCCACGACCTCCGGCAGCGTCATATGCGCAGAGTTCAGGATCTTGGCATCACTGCGGCAGCAGTCGAGCAGCTGCGGATTGACGAGCGAGCCCGCATAGATGACGACATCGGCTTCCTTTAGATAGCGCTGTCCCTTGACCGTGATGAGTTCCGGGTCGCCGGGACCTGCTCCAACAATATGAACCATTCAGTTCGTTCCTCCTTTTGTGCAAGTGATGATGTAGATGGGATTCATGGCCTTGGCCATGTCGTACGGACCGACGCGCTGCAGGCGGCTGACCTGCACCTGGATGGCATCGTACGTATAGATGTCCTCGTGACGGCGCATGAAGGAAATGGCAGTCATAACCGTCTGCAGCGTGATGCAGTTGAGAACGATGCGTCCTCCCGGCACGAGCTTTTCCGTCACGGCCTCGAGAATGGCATTGAGGTGCTTGCCGCTGCCGCCGATCAGCACGACGTTGGGCGCTGGCAGTTCGTCAAGACCGGCTGGAGCTTCCGCATGCAGCGCCTCGACATTCGCAATGCCGAAGTGTTTCTTGTTCGCCTCGATGAGTGCGACGGCTTCCGCATTGCGCTCGAGGGCATATACCCTGCCTTCAGGCGCCAGATTGGCCGCCTCGATGGAAAGAGAGCCCGTACCGGCTCCGATGTCATAGACGATATCCGCACGGTGGATATGCGCCTTGACGATTGTCAGGATGCGAATCTCCTGCTTTGTCATCGGCACATTGCCGCGAATGAATTGGGCGTCATCGATGCCAAATTCCATAAGATTTCCTCCTCTCAAGCTTCTGGACTCGTGCTCTCCTACGGCTCCGGCGCCACGACGACGAGCACGGAGCTCACGACTTCCGGCAGGGAAGCCGCTTCGCCGAGCGTCGTCGCCGTAACCGCTTCATCCTCATAGGAAAGACGGGCGCAGATGTAAAGTCCTGTATCCGCGGGCCAGCCGGCTGCCAGCAGTATGGCGGGAATCGTATGCGAGGTGTAATGCGCATCCGTCAAGAGTCCGAGGATGCGCCCGGGCCGGTATGCAAGCTGCGCATCCTGCGGCCGCCTGCCGTGGAAGGACAGGAGCGTCGCTTCATGCCAGGGCAGGGCCAGCCGCGCAAAGGCCAGCTGCATCGCGCTGATTCCCGGGATCACCTTCAGGCATGCAGGCGGGAAGCAGCGGCGCAGCGCATCGAGCAGCGAATAATAGCCGGGATCGCCCGATACCATGACCACGACGTCAGAGGCCGCAAGATGGCTTTTGATGAAAGCCATGACGCCTGCAATATCCCGCGTCACTGCCATGGTTTCCTGCCCGCTGCCAGCCGGCCGGGCAAACTGTGCGAGCGCACGGCGGCCGCCCACGAGCACGCGGGCCTCCTCTATGGCAGCCCGGGCCGCGGGAACCATGTAATGAGGATTCCCTGGCCCGATGCCGGCCACGACGATGCGATGCGACGGCAGCACTGCCCGTTCCTGGTTCAGACCTTCTGATTCCATCCGTAATCCCTCCCGATTGCTTCCGCTGTTTCATTCATGCCAAGGAGCTCGCCCTGCATGGTCATCATGGCCACACCGACCTGCATGCGCCCGAACAAGTAGCGCTCAGCACGCTCACCGGCACGCTCCGCCAAGGTGTGGCAAACGCCTGGCAGGAGGCCCGCTTCCCGCAGGACCGCCAGGGCATCTTCTGTCGTATTGCTCGCGAGGACCCTTTGCACATCCTGCGTCTCAAGGCCCGCCGCAGCGCCATACGCCGCCATCGTTTCGAGACGCGCATCGGCGATGCGGTTATGCGTATAAAAAATTCCCGCGGCCACTTTGACGAGCTTGCCGATATGCCCGAGAAGCAGCACGCGGGAAACATGACGGTCGGCAGCTGCTTCAAGCAGGAAGCCAATGAAATTGCTGGTCTCGACGATGGCTTCCCGCGGCAGGCCCCAGGAAAGGGCCAGACGCTCGCCGATCTTGCCCGGCACGAAGACGAGGTCCTGATAGCCCGCTGCCAGCGCCACATCAATCTGCGGCACCAGCGAATTCTTGAAGCCCTCTTCCGACATGGGGCGCAGGACGCCCGTCGTGCCGATGACGGAAATGCCGCCTTCGATGCCGAGCACGGGATTGAGCGTCTTCCTGGCCAGTTCCCGCCCGGCCGGGATCGCGATCGTCACGGAAAGGCCCGCACTCGTGCCGAGGACATCTTCCGCCGCCCGGCGCATGAGTCTGCGCGGCCCCGGATTGATGGAAGGCTCGCCGACGGGTACCGAAAGGCCCGGCTTCGTCACCGTGCCGATGCCCTCTCCCGCCGCAAAGCGCATGGGCTCCTCATCCTCCCGCCGGCAAACCGTCGTGAAGACCGAGACGCCATTCGTGATATCGGGATCATCACCGGACTCCTTGATGACTTCAGCCTGCAGCCCCTGCTGCGTGCGGCAGACCGCGCGCACGGGTATCGTCAGCATCGTGCCGTCAAGCGCCATAAGCGTCACGACCTGCCACGGCCTGCCCTGCGCGTAAAGCAGGGCAGCCTTGACACCAGCCGCCGCGCAGGCCCCGGTGGTATAGCCGCCGCGCAAAACCTTCTCGCCCATCTCTCATCCTCCTTTGAAAAATCATGTTATCTTGCCGATCAGGCAGTCAGCGCAGCTGGCGGTTGAGGAAATCGCGTCCAAAGACCGTCAGCGTGTAGTAGAGCCCGACGAGGAACGGGATGTATTCGGCAATCAAGCGCCAGCAGACGGCCACGATGCCGACGGTGCCCGCCGGGACCGTGTCGCTGAACAGAAGCACAAAACCGCCCTCTGCGACGCCGGAGCCGCCTGGCGTCGGCGTGAAGTACAGCAACATGTTCAGGAAAATCATGCGTCCCATGACGCTGTACCAGTCCGCATCCGTGACGCCAAGTCCCAGCAGCAGGCAGGGCACAATGGCATAAATGCAGAGCAGGTTGAGCCCTGACTCCACGAAGACCAGCAGCATGGATTTCGGCGAAGCCGCAAGTAGGGCGATGGCGCTCTTCGTATCGCGGTAGAAGGCGAAAACCTTGATGCGGCGCTGACGCTTCATGTTCCGCGTCAGCCGGATGACGAGGTAATCGAGATAGCCGCGCCTTGCTCCCACCACCATGATGACGATGACGACGAAGGCTGTAATCGTAATGGCCATCAACGTATCGTTCGAGATGCCGGGCACGATGCCTGAATCATGCATGAAAATGAAGGGCATGCATAAGATCAGGAAGAAAATGGACAGGATGGTCCGCACGATGACCAGGACGGCAGCTTTGCCCGTCGGCACGCCCGCATGGCGCAGGAACATGAGCTGTGCGACGGCGCCGCCCGTAGCCCCCGGGGTCAGGAGCGCCAGGAAGTAATTGCCGAATATGACCTGCACCGCCTGATAGAGCGTGATTTTCTCACCCGAGATCTTCACGAGATGCATCAGGCGGCTGCCATCAAAGAAGAGTCCCAATGAAACCGCAAACAGGGCCAGTGCAATCGACCAGCTCTTGAACCGGTCGAGATTCTTGAGCGTATTGATATCGACCGTCGTGTAAATGACCGTTCCCGAAATCACGAGCACGAGCAGGATCAATATGAAAAAACGCTTGTAAAACTTATTCATGAAAACTCCATTCCTGCCGGCACATCGCCTTACGGCCGGGCGACGTACTCCTCATGAGCCGCAAAGGCATTGTGGTTGTGGATCGACTCATAATTCTCACATGCCAGGGAAAACCAGGCGATGCCAGGCAGCTTGCGCAGGGCAAGCACCGTATCGCGCAGGATATCCTCCACGAATTTCGGATTCTCGTAAGCGGCTTCCGTCACGTATTTTTCATCCTCGCGCTTGAGCAGCGGATAGATGGGTGACGACCCCTGAGCCTCCACGAGCTTTGCCAGATCCTCGATGAAAATGCATTCTTCTCCCGGCTGGAAGCGGACTTCCACGCGGCAGACCGAACGCTGGTTATGCGCCCCGTAAGCGGAGATTTCCTTGCTGCAGGGGCAGAGAGAGGTAAACGGCACATCGACGCCGAGCTCAAAAACCATGGCCTCCCCCCGCCGCTTCGTCCCCTTGAAGCGGCAATCGAGGTCAAGAATGGAACGGCGTCCACTGACTGGCGCATACTTGTCAATGAAGTATTTGAACGCGAGCTCTACTTCTGCCGACTGGGCATCGAGTCGTTCCAACGCCTCCTCCAGCATGGCTTCCATTTCCGGTTCAGCCAGCGGCTTCGTACTCCACGGCATGAGGATTTCGAGGAAACGGCTCATATGCGTGCCCTTGTACTCCATCGGCAGCGACACCGTAAAGCGGATACGCGCCAGCACCTGCTGGAAACCACCATCCTTTGTCTTGATCAGGAACGGCAGATGCGCATCCTTGATGCCGACGCGCTGGATGGCGATGCCGCGGGCATCTGTCTGATTCTGTACGTCGCGCATCAGATATCCCTCGTCTCATACGGGACGGGATCCTCGACGCCCGCTTCCGCAAAGCCGCGCAGGCGCAGCTTGCAGCTGTCACAGACACCGCAGGCCTTCTCGCCGCCCTTGTAGCAGCTGTGCGTAAACTGGAACGGCGCACCAAGTTTCGTGCCCAAAAGGACGATATCCTTCTTCGAAAGATCCTGCAGCGGCGTCTCGATGGTGATGTGCTGTCCCTTGACAGCCGTGGCCGTCGTCGCGTAATCCGCCAGCGCCTGGAACTTCTGGATGAATTCCGGGCGGCAGTCCGGGTAGCCCGAATAATCGACGGAATTGACGCCGATGTAGACATGCGTTGCGCCGAGCACTTCCGCATAGCCCATCGCATACGAAAGGAAAATCAGGTTGCGGGCCGGCACGTACGTCGGCGGCACCGACGTGCGGTTGACATCGCCTTCCGGCACCTCGATGTGCTCATCTGTCAGTGCCGAACCGCCAATGGCCTCCATGTTCGTCTCGATGATCAGATGTTTCTTGACACCGTAAAAGGCGGCTATCTTCTTCGCGCCCTCAAGTTCAATGCTGTGACGCTGGTGATAATTGAAACTGATGGGATATACCTCATATCCCTTGGACTTGGCGACTGCCATGCACGTGCAGCTGTCAAGGCCTCCCGAAAGTAAAACGACTGCTTTTTCCATATCTCTGGATACTCCTTACCCGGCGGGAATTGCCGGACTGAATCTAAAATTGAAACAGGAACATCTCCTCAGGCATCGCCACGAATGGCCGCGATGGACTTGGCCACATCATCAGTGCCATAGATGGCAGAACCGGCTACGAGAACATTGGCACCGGCCTGGCGGACCAGCTTGCTCGTCTCCGCGTTGATGCCGCCATCGACTTCGATGTCGCAGTCAAAGCCCATATCCTGGATTGTGTGACGCAGCATGTGGATCTTGTCAAGCTGCGACTCGATGAATTTCTGGCCGCCGAAGCCCGGATTCACCGTCATGATGAGAACCATGTCGAGATCCTGCAGCAGTTCCTCGATCATCGCGAGACTCGTCCCCGGATTCACGGCGATGCCTGCCTTGCAGCCAGCGGCCTTGATCTGCTGGACGATGCGATGGCTGTGCTTTGCAGCCTCGACATGGAATGTGATGATGTCAGCACCGGCATCAGCAAAGGCCTCAATCTGCGTCTCAGGATGCTCGACCATGAGATGCACATCAAAGACGGCCTCCGACGTCTTGCGCAGGCTCTTGACGACCGGCGAACCGAGCGTGATATTCGGCACGAACGTGCCGTCCATAACATCGATGTGAATGTATTCCGCACCGGCGTCCGTCACGCGCTTGACTTCTTCAGCCAGGCGGGAAAAATCAGCCGACAGGATGGATGGTGCAATCTTAATCATTTATATTCCTTCTTTCTCGCGAGCAATTGACCTTCTTTTATTTCCGACAGGATGTTCAGATATGCCTGATAGCGTTCCTCGTCAATCGCGCCTTTTTCCACGGCTTCCTTGACGGCACAGCCTGGTTCATGGCTGTGGCTGCAGGGCTGGAAGCGGCAGGCGCCAAGGTAAGGACGGAACTCCGGGAAGCAGTCCGGCAGATCCGCCGTATCGAGTTCCATGAGTTCCATTGCGCTGAAACCGGGCGTATCGACAATGTAGCCTCCCTCATACGGCAGCAGTTCCGCCACACGGGTCGTATGACGCCCGCGCTTGATCTTGTCGCTGACCTTGCCGGTCTGCAGCGAGAGCGACGGATCGATAGTATTCATCAGCGAGGATTTTCCCACACCGGAAGGGCCGGCAAAAACGGAAATCTCACCGCGCAGGCGGTCGCGGAGTTCCTCAATGCCCGCTCCCGTATGCGCCGAGACGCGCAGGACAGGATAGCCGATGCGCTCGTAGGCCGAGAGGAATGCTTCCCAGGGACTGTTGAGGAGATCCATCTTATTCACGCAGATCATGATCTTCTCAATGCCGGACCATTCCGCCAGCACGAGGAAACGGTTGAGCAGCAGCGGATGAAGATCCGGCTGAGCTGCCGCAAAGGTCAGCACGACCTGCGTGAGATTGGCCACAGCCGGACGCCGCAGCAGATTGGTGCGCGGCAGCAGCTGCTCGATGACGCCCGTGCCCTCTGGCAGGCGTTCCACGGCCACGCGGTCACCCGGGACAACACCCGTGCTCTTGCGCGTCTTCTTGAATTTGCCGCGCAGCTTGGACGAAATCAATCCTTCTGACGTTGCCACATAGAAAAAACTGTTGTAGGCCTTGATGACACGCCCTTCTAACATACTGCCTCTCTTTCTTTCAGCGGGAGCAGGACTCAGCGCTCCTTGCCGGTTTCTCCCTGACGCACAGGAACCTTGTTCTCTCCCTGACTCGTATTCTTGCCCGGTTCCTTATTATCCTGCTTCTGGACCTGCGTCTTGGCTTCCTGCGCCACGACGAGGCTGATGCTCGTACCTTCCTCTACTTCACCGCTGGCCGGAGACTGGCGGATGACCGTGCCCGGAGCCTGACGGCTGCTCTCGTACGTCACATTGCCGACCTTGAGTCCGCGGCTCTGCAACGCCGATTTGGCTGCAGAGAGACTGCCGCCCGTCACATCGGGGATGCTGACCTTCTTCGTCTGCTTGCCCTTGCTGACCGTAATGTCGACACTCTGGCCGCGGCTAATCTTGGAGCCCGCGCGCGGATCCTGCTTGATGACCGTACCGGCCTCCTCATCGGAGTACTTCTCATAGACCGAGCCCAGCTTCAGCCCCATCTTCTTGAGCTGCGCCTCGGCATCGGACTTCGACATGCCCGTGAGGTCCGGCATCTCCACATCTTCGCCGCCCTTGCTGACGTATATCGTGACCAGGCGTTCTTCCTTGACCTTCGTGCCGCCCTCCGGAGTCTGCGATACGACCTGTCCGGCAGGCACATCGGCGTTATACGTCTCGGCGACATTGACGCGCAGTTTCTTGTCCTCGAGGATCTGGCGGGCCAGCGTCATCTGCTTGCCCGTGACGTCGGGAACCACGACCTCGGCCGTACTCCAGAACTTGCCGTAGCTCATGAAGGCGCCGACGAAGAAGCCGGCCAGCAGCACGAGCAGCAAGCCCACGATAAACTTCTTCGACTTGAAGATGGATTTTTCCTCGTGCGGCTCCTCTTCATAATCATCCTGCTCCCGCATGCGGCGCGGCGGCAGCTCTCTCGTCTCCTGCACGCGCGGCAGGACCTGCGTGGCATCGGGATCGGCCGGCATGCCGACAGACGGTTGCCCGCCCGTCAGTATCATGCGCTCCGCGTGCTGGATTTCCTGCACGAACTCGGCGCTTGTCGGCCGCAGCGCGGGATCCTTGCTCATGGCGCGTGCCACGAGTGCCTCAACGACCGGCGGGATTGAAGGATCCAGCTGGCGTACCGAGACGGGCTCGTCCTGCAGATGCTTGACGGCAATGCTCACCGGCGTCTCACCCGTGAAGGGCAGCTTGCCCGTCAGCATTTCATAGAGCACGACGCCCAAGGAATAGACATCGGATTTCGGCGTGATCATCGTACCCTTGGCCTGCTCCGGTGAAAAATAGTGTACCGACCCCACGACGTTGCCGCTGTACGTCATCGTCGACTCCGTGACGGCGCGCGCGATGCCGAAATCCGCTACCTTCGCATGGCCGTCCGGCATCATCAGGATGTTGTGCGGCTTGATGTCGCAGTGCACGAGGTTGTTGGCATGTGCGTGCGCCAGCGCCTCGCCGATCTCACGCGCAATGCGCAGTGCCTCGCTGACGGGGAGATGGCCTTCCTGGCGGATCTTGTCCTTCAGGGTACGCCCCGGCACGTATTCCATGACGATATAGTGGTCGCCGTCGGCCACGCCGACGTCGTAGATATTGACGATATTGGGATGGGAAAGGCGGGCCGCAGCCTGAGCCTCACGCTGGAATTTCTCGATGAATTCTTTATCCTGCTTGAATTGCTCGTGCAGGATCTTGACGGCCACCGGCCGATTCAGCAACAGGTCTTTCGCTCTGTAAACATCGGCCATCCCGCCTCCGCCGATCAGCTCCTCGAGCTCATAGCGCTGATCTAAGATACGCTGTAACATATCTGTTCCCCCTACTATAGTTAATCATCTGACTCACATCAGACTCTGGATGATCCTGCGGGCAACCGGTGCCGCTTCGGTACCGCCGCCACCGGCATTCTCGACGATGACCGCAAAGACAATCTTGCGGGCAGGCAGCTGCGCCGAACCGATGAACCAGGCATGATCCTTGCCGGCGGCATTTTCCGCCGTCCCCGTCTTGCCGGTCACGCGGACGCCGCTGACCTGTGCGGCCGTTCCCGTCCCCTTGGTCACGACATCTTCCATATAGCTGTCAATCAAGGCTGCCATCTGCGGCGTCGTGGCCTTCAGCCAGGCCGAAGGCTTCGCCTCCTGGACGACAGTCCCGCCCGGCGTCACAACCTCCTGCACGAGATACGGCTTCATGATGATGCCGCCGTGAGCGAACGCATCGGCCAGGAGTGCCATGTGCATCGGTGTGACGAGCAGGGCACTCTGGCCGATGGCCGTCTGCGCCTGATCACCGGCTGACAGCGTGCCGAAAGCCGGGAAATGCGACTTGGTCATGAGAATTTCTTCTCCGATTTCCTTGTCGAAACCGAAGCGATCAAAGGCCGTTTTGAGCTTGCTGTCCCCGAGGCGCATCCCGAGCGTGCCGAACGTCACATTGCAGGATTCCGTCACGGCCTGGCGCAGGTTGAGCCTGCCGTGGACCTCGCCATGACTTTCACGTATCGTATGGCCGCCGCCAACGTCGAGGACGCCCGTGCAGTCAAAGATCTCCGCTTCATTTGTCACGCCATCCGTGAGCGCCGCATCGGCGATCATCGGCTTGATGGTCGAGCCCGGCGGATAAAGGCCCTGGACGGTACGGTTGAGCAGCGGGCTGTCTTCCTGCTGCGAAAGATTCTTCCAGTTCGATTCGATGTCATTCGGGTCGTACGAAGGCGAACTGACCATGGCCAGGACAGCCCCGGTTTCCGCATCGAGGACGACCACGGCTCCGCGCCGGTTCCCGAGGCCTGAAAAAGCCGCCTGCTGAACGTGGGAATCGATGGTCAGCCTGACATCATTGCCGCGGTCTGACTGCAGCAGCTGTGCCAGCGGCCCCAGTCGGCTCATATCACCTGTGAGTCCGAGCAGGGCCTGATTGGCATGGCCTTCGATGCCGGCACTGCCGATCTGCTCGCCATTGTAGCCCGTCACGGCAGCCATGACACTGCCGAAGGGATAGACACGTCTGCCACCGTCCTCCGTTTCGGCAAGAACCTTGCCGTCAGACGAGAGGATCGAGCCGCGCACGATGTCTGAGCGCGCGGCTGCGCTGCGCATGTTGAGCGGGTTGCGAGCAAGATCATCGGCTTCCCAGGTCGACAGGTAGATCACGTAGACCGCCAGGATACCGAACAGGACCATGCAGATGGAAGCTGCGCGCAGGACCTGCCGTTTGATTTTCCAATCAGCCATTCTTCTGCTCCTTTGACAGGGATATCAGCATGCCGAGCAACAGGAAGCCCGACACCATGGAACTGCCGCCATAACTGATGAAGGGCAGCGTGATGCCCGTCAGCGGCAGGAATTTCGTAACACCGGCAATGATGATAAACGCCTGCATCAACAGCAGCGTACTGCAGCCGGCCGCCAGCAGCAAGTCCTTTTCGCGCGGGCAGGCCAGCGCGATGCAAATACCGCGCCAAAAGGCCAGCACATAGCAGGCCATCAGCGCCAGCGAAGCGACGAGCCCCATCTCCTCCGCAATGGCAGCAAAGATGAAATCCGTATGCACCTCCGGGATGAAGCCGGGATGGCCGAAGCCAAAGCCCGTCCCCCAGATGCCGCCGGTACCGAATGAGAAGAGCGACTGCACGATCTGATAGGCCATGCCGCTTGGATCCTGCCAGGGATTCAGCCAGATATCAAAGCGCACGCGCACATGACCGAAGGCAAAATAGCAGATGACAGCGGCGAGGCCCATGAATGTCAGCGCCAGGAACACATACGAGCGGCTGCCCGTCGCCATGTAGGTCATGAGCACCGCAATGCCGAAGAACAGCAGCGCCGAACCCAGGTCGCGCTCCACGACGAACATGAGGACCGCCATGCCCCAGATGAAGATGAGCGGCGCAATGAAGCGCAGCGGCGGCAGGCGCAGGAACAGGATGCGCCTTGCCGGCATGGTCAGCACGCGGCGATGATCCGAAAGATACGCCGCGAGGAACAGCACGATGAGGATCTTGCCAAACTCCGACGGCTGAACGGAAAAGGGGCCCAGCACGAGCCAGTTCCGGCTGCCGCCGATCTCCGTGCCAAAGAGAAGCGGCAGAAAAAGGACGATCACACAGCAGATGCCAAGAATATAGGGATATTCCAGCAGCCGGTGAATGCGTCCCCACAGACGCACGAGCACGAGCATCAGGACCATGGCAATGAGCAGCCAGCGGAGCTGCGGCACGAGCAGCGAAGGCTTCAGCCGCGCAATCTCCACAACGCCGACGCTCGCGAGCGTCATGACGATGGGAAAGAGCCACGTATCAAGCTTGTGGCGCACGAGGATGGCCTGCATCATCAGGGAAAAGACGATGACGGCAGTCAGCCACGGCAGATAGGAGAGGCCGAGGAGCATATCGGGCGTGACATGCCCGATGGCCGGATTGGCCTTGAGGTACAGCACGCCGAGCCCGGCGATGAGGATGCCGGCGGGTGCCAGCAGCAGGCTACCGTTCTTCATGGCGCATACACCACCACGACAGCCGTCACATTGTCGCGTCCACCCGAGGCCAGCGCAGCCTCGATGAGCGCACGCGCCACATCGCCCTCCTGACGCCCGAGGATGGCGCAGATTTCCGGTTCCTGCACCATGTTCATGAGGCCGTCCGTGGCCAGCAGCAGTACGTCGCCGGACTGGACCGTGAAACGGCCGGTATCGACGATGATGTCTGCTTCGACTCCCACGGCACGCGTCAGCACGTTCTTCTGCGGGTGGATGCGGGCTTCCTCCTCGGTGAGCTCGCCCTGTGCCACGAGATCCTCGACGTAAGAATGGTCACGCGTGACCTGATGCAGCACGCCGCCGCGCAGCAGGTAGAGACGGCTGTCGCCGACATGTGCCCAGAGTGCCTGATCACCATCCAGATGCAGGATGGTCGCCGTCGTGCCCATCCCCTTGCAGTCCGGCCGCTCCGCAACGGTCTGCAGGATGGCGTGATTCGCCCTGTGGATGGCTGACGAGAGTTCCTTCTCGCCGATGGCCGCGCAGCCGGCAAGCTCCTGCCGCACGACCTCCACGAGGATGTGACTGGCCACTTCTCCCGCAGCATGGCCGCCCATGCCATCTGCCACCACATAGACGGACGGCTCGAATACGGCCGCACGGTCCTCATTGATGGGGCGCACGCATCCGACATCTGTCGCTTCATAAACTCTATTCAAATTACTCACCTCTCGAACTGAAGCGTGACCAGACCAATGCGTATCTTGTCACCCGGGCGCACATAGGCTTTGCCCTCCAGTACTTTGCCATTCACATAGGTATGATTGACGCTGCCGAGATCCTCGATGACATACTGATTGCCATGGCGATAGATGACGGCATGATGATGCGACACATAGCCTTCGGGAATGATGATATGGTTGTCGGGGCCGCGGCCGATGGCGATCTGCTCGCGAAAGGCAAAACGCTTCCCCTTGAGTTCTTTTTCCGGCGCCTCCTCTACGGACAGGACGGCCTCCGCAGGACTCGTCTCAGGAGGGCGCAGGTCAGCCTTCTGCCTGCGCACCGCCCCCAGGAGTCCCTTCGCCAGTTTGACGGTAAACCACAGCAGCCACAGCAGCATGCCGTATTCCAGTATGACGCGGACACCTTTCAAGAACCAAGCCGTTACAGGCACTTAAATCACCTCATATCGCAGGACCGTAACACCGATCCGTATCGTATCTCCATGCTGCAGACGGCAGGCATCGATGCGCTCCCCCTCCACAAAGGTACCATTCGTACTCCTGGCGTCATGAAGCTCATGGCGATGATGTTCATAGGAAATCCAGGCATGGAGCCGTGATGCCTTTGTATCCGTCAGGATGAACTCATTCTTGTCACGGCGGCCGATGTAGATCTGCTTTTCACCAAGCTCCAGATAGGCGTCGCGGTCCGGCCCCTCCACCACGGTCAGCGAGGCCAGCGGATGAAAGGCCGGCAGCGAGAGCGGCCCGGCTTCATCCAGCCGCGGGCGCTCGAGCACCAGCGTATTGTCCGGTTCCTCCGGTTCGCTTTCCTGTAAGCAGCGCAGCTTATACATGCCGCGCGAAAGCTTCCGGCTCTGCTTCATATGGATGGAGAGCCTGCCCTCCATCGTGCAGTCCTGCAGGATGAGCTGGCGGCCTACGGTCGTATAGAGCGTATCGATGACGCGCTGTGCACAGAGGCGATGGTAATCGTCGGGACAAAGGTAAAAATAAAAGGCATTGTCCACCGGCGAACCGGCTCCACGCGCCTGGCGCGTGACTTCGCGCTCCACGCCATTCATGAGTTCCGCCACTTCGAGATTGCTGCTGAACCGCTTATTGAAAAATCCTTCGATGTGATTGGTCAGATAGGATTCCCATGTACCAAGTCCCATACTAAGGCTCCTTTCCTTGCGTTTCTGTCTGTCTCATTATAACAGAAAACGCAAGGGATTTATAGACAAACGTCAGTCCTTGAGGTGCTTATTGCGCAGCTGGCCGCAGGCAGCCTGTATATCTGTTCCCATCTCGCGTCGCACCGTCACCTGGATATGGTGGTCGAGCAGGTACTGTTCAAACCATTTGATGCGCGCGGCGGACGGGCGCAGCAGATGGCGTTCGACCACGGGATTGATGGGGATGAGGTTGACGCTGGCGAGCTGTCCGCACAGGAGAGAGACGAGTTCCTGTGCCTGCTCCTCCCCGTCGTTGAGCTGGTCGATGAGAATGTATTCGTACGTCACACGCCGTTTCGTCGTCTCCGCGTAATGGCGGGCCGCCTTGACGACATCCGCGAGCGGATACTTGCGGTTGATCGGCATGAGCGTTGAGCGCAATGCATCATTCGGTGCATGCAGGGAGACAGACAGAGAGATTGGCAGCCCCTCCTCTGCGAGCCGGTACATATTGGGAACGATTCCCGAGGTAGAGAGCGTGATGTTCCGGTACCCCATGCCGAGCGCATACGGCTCATGCAGCAGGCGGATGAAGGCGAGGACATTGTCGTAGTTCATCAATGGCTCGCCAGAGCCCATGATGACGACGGTATCAACCTTGCCCTGTCCTTCCCGGTGCAGCATCTCCTCGATGATGATGGCCTGGGAAAAGATTTCCCCGGCCGAGAGGTTGCGCGCCATGCCGTGGAGTGTCGATGCACAGAATGCACAACCCATGTTGCAGCCGGCCTGCGTCGAGACACAGATGCTGTTGCCGTACGGCTGACGCATGAGCACCGTCTCGACGGCCGTGCCGTCGTCGAACTCCAGCAGGAATTTCGTCGTGCGGCCATCGGCAGAATCCAATCGGTCCTTTTCGCGCGGGCGGCCGATGGCGAGCGTCTCCGGCAGCGTTGCGCGCAGGTTCTTCGGCAGATTCGTCATATCGTCAAAGGAACGCGCGCCCTTCTGATACATCCACTCAGCCACCTGACGGGCGCGGTAAGACGGCACGCCGAAGGGCTTCAGCGCCTCCTGGAGTTCCTCAAGTGTAAGACCAAAGATATTCTTCACGTGTATGATCCTTTCATCCTTTCCGCTTCATCCGGCAGATGAAGAAGCCATCCGTGCCATCCACCTGCGGCATGAGCTGCACCATCTTTGCCTGCTGATGGATGCTCGGCAGCGGCAAAAACGCCCCCGTCGTCTCGAGCTCAAATTCCGGATGTTCCTCAAGGAAGCGGCTCACGACGGCCTGATTCTCTGCCAGCTCGATGGTGCACGTACTGTAGACGAGAACACCGCCGGGCTTGACGGCCTTGGAGGCACCCTCGAGAATCTCCAGCTGCAGGTGCGGCAGGGTCTCGATTTCCTGCTGGGTCTTGCGCCAGCGGGCATCCGGCTTGCGGCGCAGCACGCCGAGTCCCGAGCACGGTGCATCGATGAGCACGCGGTCTGCCATACCCGCATAGTACTCACCGGCCTCCCTGGCATCGAGGCGCTGCGTTTCGATGATGTGGATGCCCAGCCGGCTGGCGTTCTCTTCGATGCGCAGCAGCTTGTGATCGTAGACATCGCCTGCCACGATGCGTCCCTCGTCATGCATCAGAGCGGCGAGATGCGTCGTCTTGCCGCCCGGGGCCGCACAGCAGTCGAGCACGAATTCTCCGGGCTGCGGCCGGACGACATGCGCGACCAGCATGGAGCTTTCATCCTGTACCTGGCAGAGTCCCTGCTGGAGAGGTGCGAGTTCATCGAGAGCTCCGTGCTTCGTGATGAGCAGGCCCTCAGGCGCCCAGCGGGAAAGCTCCACCACGGCTCCTGACTGCTCGAGCGCTGCCTTCAGTTCCTCGCGCCCGATGCGCAGCGTGTTCGTGCGCACGGAGAGAACGGGCTGCTCATTGTCAAACGCACAAATCTTCTCAGCCGCCTCGAAGCCAAATGTCCTGACCCAGTGGCGCACGAGCCATTCCGGGTGCTGGCTGCGCAGCGCCAGTCCCTCGGTCGCATGGCCCTTGCCTTCGGGAAAGGCTGCCCGCTGCGGTTCGCGCGCAGCTGTCCGCAGCACGCCGTTGACGAAGCCCGAAAGCCCCTTCATGCCCATGCCCTTGGCAAGTTCCACCGACGTATTGCAGATGGCCGAAGCAGGAACCTTATCAAGATAAAAAAGCTGGTAGAGGCCGAGATGCAGGATTTCCCGCACCAATGGCTGGATCTTGCGGACAGGGCGCTTCACGTAACGGCGCAGGATCCAATCGAGCGTACCGCCGGCTTTCACCGCGCCATAGACGAGCTCCGTGACAAAGCAGCGGTCCTGCTCCGAGAGCTTTGCCTGACGCAGTGCCCTGGCAAGCGCCACATTGGCATAGGCGCCGTTTTCATGTACTTCATATAAGATGCGGACCGCCGTCTCGCGCGCTTTATCCATCATGATTCTTACTTCTCCTGTCCTTTGTCCGCAGCTTCCTTCTGCGGCGGCGCCGGCTCTTCCTTTGCCGCCTTTTCCTGCGGAATGATAATCTTTTCGAGCTGGGCCCTCACTTCCGCCATATCGACATGGGTGTTGTAACAGGGCCCGTTGGGCCGGATGTTGAGCACACCCACGGCCGGCAGCGGATAGACATCCTGGATGCCGCTCATGAGGTCGCGCTCGCAGGCAATGGCCAGCACGGCCTTGGGGCGCGTCTTGTAGACGATCTGACGGGCCAGCGTGCCGCCGGTCGCCACGAAGAAGTGGAAGCCCATCTCGTGCGATAACGTCACAAGGGCCCCGATGTCGCAGCCGCCGCAGCGCTTGCAGTTCTCGGGGTCCCTGGTGATCTTGTGCGGGCACGAGGCCAGCTGCAGGCAGTGCGGTGTCACGACGAGCAGGCGATCTGCCGGCACGCGGATGCCCATGCGGTTGAAGAGCAGGTTGCTGACTGCGATGAACGAGCCTTCGAGGCGGCGCCGCGAAATGCCGAAAACCTTCCCGAGGCGCACGGCCAGCGGGAAGAGCATGTTGATGAGCTCATACGTCTGCTTCTGCAGGAACGGCACATACGGCAGGCCTGCCACGGCCAGCACCATATTGAAGATGCCGAGGAAAGCCACGACCACGACCGCCGTCACAATGGCGCCGAGAATCCACGGCAGGGCAGGCTGTATTGAGGCCAGCCCCGGCACACCGATATACCAGATGATGTAGAGCGCGACAGCCATCAGGATGGTTGTCAGCGAGAGCATGCCGATGAAAAGCCGCTTCTTCGGCCGGCCCGGCATTGTGATCTTCTTCTTGTTCTGCACCATGACATTCAGTCCTCAAAGCGTGCCGGCAGCGAAAATCCATGTCCATTGAGGTAATCAGCCGCACGCATGCGTTTCTTGCCCGGGGCCTGCAGCTCGAGGATTTCGAGCACGCCGTCACCCGTTGCGACCAGCAGCCCCTTTTTCTTGTCGGCCAGCAGCACCGTGCCCGGGAGAGCCTGGGTCGTTTCTGCCGTCCGTCTGGTACGCCATATCTTAAACTTCTTTCCTGATAAAAACGTGTAAGCGCCCGGCCAGGAATCGAGGCCGCGCACGAGGTTGTGGATATGAGAAGCGGCATCCTGCCAGTGGATGCGGCCTGTTTCCTTCGTGAGCATCGGCGCGTAATTGGACTCGCCGGTCTGCGGAATGCGCTGCAGCGTACCGTCTGACAATTTCTCCAGCGTCTCCATCAGGACCTTGGCGCCAAGCTCCATGAGCCCGTCATGAACTTCGGCGAGCGTCGTATCCGGACCGATTGGGAATTCCGCCTTCAGCAGCATATCGCCCGTATCGAGGCCAGCATCCATGAACATCGTCGTCACGCCGGTCTTCGTCTCGCCGTCAATGACGCACCACTGCATGGGGGCAGCACCGCGGTAACGCGGCAGAAGGGAGCCATGGACATTGATGCAGCCATACTTCGGGATATCGAGGATGCGCTGGGACAGAATCTGTCCAAAGGCCACGACGACCATAAGATCCGGATGCTGTTCCTCGAGGAAGGCCGTAAAGGACTCCTCCTTGATTTTCTGCGGCTGCCAGACTGGCAGTCCATGAGATTCCGCCCAGGCCTTGACCGGCGACGGCACGAGCTTCTGGCCGCGTCCGCGCGGCTTGTCGGGCTGTGTCACAACACCGATGACCTCACACGATGCATGCAGGGCAGCAAGGCAGGGTACGGCAAATTCCGGCGTTCCCATGAAAATCACACGAAATTTCTTCACGTCTGGTTCCTCCCGTGCAGGCTCGTCGCGATATCGATGAACAGCTGGCCATCGAGATGGTCGAGTTCATGCTGGATGCAGCGCGCCAAAAGCCCTGTGGCTGTAATATGCTGTTTCTTGCCGCGCCGGTTCAGGAATTCAACCTTGACCCTGGCCGAACGCTTCACTTCTCCATAAATCCCCGGAATTGACAAACAGCCTTCCGTGTCGACGTCCTCGCCTTCACGGAACGTGATGACCGGATTGATGAGTTCAATGAGACCGGTATCATCCTGGCAGTCGATGACGACAGCGCGGATGGCGCGCCCCACCTGGGGCGCAGCCAGTCCGACACCATCATTTTTATACATGGTTTCCGCCATGTCATCGAGCAGCTGCCGTAATTCCTTATTGATCTTTTCGACAGGGGCGCAGACCTCCTTGAGGACGGGCGCCCCGGCCTTGACAATTTCCATTACTGACATTTGCTTGTGGTGACTCCTTATGTGTAACTAAAACTTATGCTTTCTTCAAGCCGCCTGCCTTGACCATGATGGCCAGTGTGACATTGGCAGCCTTCTGCAGCGATTCCAGCGGCAGGTATTCAAACCGGCCATGGAAGTTGGCACCGCCCGTGAAGATGTTCGGGCAGGGCAGGCCGCGGAACGAGAGGCGTGCACCATCCGTGCCGCCGCGAATCGGCGCGACCTTCGGCTCAACGCCAGCAGCTTCCATCGCATCATGAGCGAGCTCGACGATGTACATGTTGCCGTCAGCAATCTTCTCGAGCATGTTGTGGTAGACGTCGCGGTGCTCCACCTCTACGGTACCCTCACCGTATTTCTCATTGAGGAACGCCGCCATCTTGTCGAGGTATGCCTTGCGTGCAGCAAAGTGCTCCTTGTCATGGTCGCGAATCAGCATGCCCATAGTGACTTCTTCAACGCCGCCCTTGATCTTGTGCACATGGTAGAAGCCTTCATGGCCCTCCGTGTACTCCGGTTTCTCGCCGGCCGGCAGCATCATCTGCCACTCGGCGGCAATCGAGACGGCATTCTTCATCTTGCCCTTGCCCGAGCCCGTATGGACGCTGCGGCCATGGATGTGGATGGTCGGGTTGGCCGCATTGAAATTCTCATATTCCAGGCCGCCGAGCTCGCCGCCATCGATCGTATAGGCAAAGTCCGCACCGAATTTCTCAACATCGAACAAGTTTGCACTGCGTCCGATCTCTTCATCAGGCGTAAAGCCCAGACGGATCTTGCCGTGTTTGATTTCCGGATGGTGCAGGAGGTATTCGGCCGCACTGACGATTGACGTGATGCCGGCCTTGTCATCAGCGCCCAACAGCGTCGTGCCATCCGTCATCATGATGTCCTGGCCCTTGTATTTCTCGATTTCCGGGAAATCCTTGACCGAGAAGACAATCTGCTTCTCCGGATTCAGGAGGATATCGCCGCCCTCGTAGTGGATGATCTGCTCGTGGATATCGGCACCCGAAGCATCCGGGCTCGTATCCATATGTGCAATGAAGCCGACGACCGGCGCACCTTCCACGCCATTGGCCGGCAGCGTGGCCATGATGTATCCGTTCTCGTCGAGCGTAACCTCCTCAAGACCGATGTTCTTGAGTTCCTCAGCCAGGTGCTTGGCCAACACCAGCTGCTTGGCAGTTGACGGACACGACGCGCTGCTTTCATCCGATTGCGTATCAAAGGAGATGTAGTCGCGGAACCGTTTCACCAGAGTTTCCATTTCGATTTCCATTGCCATTGAAACCACCTCGTACTTTATATTGAATCATTTTCTCTTGACTCTGTCCGTGAGTCGTGCACAAAACCGGTCTGACCAACGGTATGAGTCACGATATAATTATAACAAAAGAACGCAGAAGCGACAAGGCATCTCAGCTGCAGCGCCGTATCACTACACGGCGGACAGCAATTGGTTCCAACTAAAAAAGCGACAAATTGTACATAAGAAAAGGACCATCGTCCCCGCAAAATCTCAAGATACACACACAGAGGACAAAAGGGCATCAGCATCATGCCAATACAAGAGCACATTACTTTCTTAGAAAAAATGCTATGGCACAACGAAATTTCGCTGTCCACAGCATTTTACCAGATAAAGCTCAAACACTCAATGTTTTTGGGTCCAGACCATAGATGCGAACGGCATTTTCGTAAAACACCTCATGCCAATGTTCTTCCGGAATGATCTCCTTCGTGAACGCGATGTAGTCCCCGAGATTCGCGAGCGGCCAGTCTGTGCCAAACATGAAGCGGTCATACGAGTCGAGATACTCGAGCCAGCCCTTCAGGCGCTCGATGTAGAAGTGCTTCTTCTGCAGGAACGCTTCAAAATCAGGAATCTTGCCCTCGAGCAGTCCGGAAAGGTCAGCCGCCACATTTGGATTCTTCTCGATCACGGCTGCTGCATCCGTGAACCACGGCTCGCCGAAATGGCACATGACGAACTGTACCTTGCGGAAGCGCGTCGCCGCTTCATCCATGACGAGCGGGTGGCTGTATTTGAGGAGTGCCTGGTCCGTCGCCGTCAATCCCGTATGGACGGCCACCGGCTTCCGGTATTTCACGGCCAGCTCGTAGATTGGCGCCAGCCGGTCATCGTAGATGTAAAACGAGCTGTACCCCGGATACAGCTTGATGCCCCGGCAGCAGTCACGCTGCAGATGCCGTTCCAGAAAAGGCAGCTGCGCTTCCAGATGCTCGAAGTCAAAGATCCTGCTGTCGAGTCCCACGCAGTACGAGAGGAACGGCGGGTAATCCGGCGAGACATCCTCCACGGGCAGATTGCCCATGACAATACCGTGAACGAGCCCGCGTGCACGATACTGCTCCAGCAGGTGCTCAGCGCTGTTCTCGTGCTGGGCAGCCCTGGCAATCTGGTCAAAATAGGCATCCGCGCCGAAATGCAGATGCGCATCGATGATTTTCATGATATCCCTCGCTTCAACTCAAAGGCGGGCAAACGCCTCGCGGGCCAGATTTGCCATATAGCGGGCCGCTGGGCCGAGTGCCGCCGGATCCACATGGAACTTCGGATTGTGATTGGCCGGGGATTTGCCCGTGCCGACGAGCACGAATGCCCCAGGAATCTCCTCCTGATAATACGCAAAATCCTCACCGGCCAGATTGACGGGGGCCGGCTCCACCGTCAGGCCCTCCCTGCGTGCCTCTTCCGCTGCGAATTCCGTCCAAGACGGCGTGTTGTTCGTAGCCGGAGGTCCCGCATACCACGTGAGTTCCGCGTGGCCGCCGAAGGAAGCGGCCTGCCCCTCCGCCAGCCCGTAGATGCGCTTCTTGATGAGCTTGCGGTCCTCCGCGGTCAGGCAGCGCACCGTGCCCTCGAGCCAGGCAGACTCGGGGATGACATTCCAGGTATTGCCGCTCTCGATATGCGTGATCGAGACGAGGCCAGGATGCGCGGGATCGATGTTGCGCGAAACGATGCTCTGCGCCGCCGTGACGAAGCCTGCCGCCATGACGATGGGGTCGATGCCGCGTTCCGGATGTGCCGCATGCGTCCCCTTGCCATGAAACGTCACCGTGAATTTATCGACCGAGGCCGTCACGGCTCCCTCGCGGATGCCGAGCGTGCCGACATCGTAGAGCGGCGATGTGTGCAGTCCGAAGATTGCCTGCACCTCCTTGAGCACGCCCGTCACCATGACCTTGCGCGCACCGCCCGGGGCCTCCTCCGCCGGCTGGAAGATCAGATAGACCGTGCCTCGGAGCTCATTTTCCTGCGCCTTGAGCAGATACGCCGCACCGAGCACCGTGCTGATGTGGAAGTCGTGACCGCAGGCATGCATGCGGCCCTCATGTTCGGACGCATAGTCAAGCCCCGATTCTTCCTGTATCGGCAGACCGTCGATGTCGCAGCGCAGCGCGATAAAAGGTGCCTTGCCCGTGCCGACCTCGGCGACGAGTCCCGTCTTGAGCGGCAGATCAAGGATTTTGATGTCAGCAGCCTCCAGATCCTGCCGCAGGCGCTTTGTCGTCTCAATCTCTTCATAGGAAAGTTCCGGATGACGGTGGAACCAGTAAAATTCTTCGGTGATCTTATCGATGATTTCATTCTGCTGCATGGGAATCCCTCACTTTATCTCAGTTATTCACATTAACATAGTTTACTAGTATGTTTTACAGATATTGTAATATATCCACCAGACGCTGTCAATAAGCAGAGTGCCAAAAAGGAGCTGTGAACAGCGGGCAAAAGCCCGCCATCACAACTCCTTTGTTCATGCAGGATAAGATACCTTACTCAGCAAGCGGCTTCATCGTCGGGAAGAGCAGGACATCGCGGATGGATGGTGCGTCCGTCAGCAGCATGACGAGACGGTCGATGCCGATGCCTACGCCGCCCGTCGGCGGCAGGCCGTATTCCATAGCCGTGATGTAATCGCGATCCATGACATGTGCCTCATCATCGCCGGCCTCGCGCTGCTTGAGCTGATCGAGGAAGCGGCCTTCCTGATCGATCGGGTCGTTGAGCTCCGTGAAGCCATTGGCCAGTTCGCGGCCATAGATGAAGAACTCAAAGCGGTCCGTGATGCGCGGATCTTCCGGATTGCGCTTGGCAAGCGGCGAGATCTCCGTCGGATGGCCCGTGATGAACGTCGGCTGCATCAGAGTCTCCTCGACTTTCTCCTCGAACGCCTGGTTGAGGATGCCGCCGATGCCATGGCGCTGCTCGTACGGAACACCGATCTCGTCAGCCATCCTGCGGGCCTCTTCCACCGTCTCACACGAGAGGAAGTCCTTGCCCGTCGCTTCCTTGACGGCATCATTCATGCTGATGCGCTTGACCTTCGAGAGGTCGATCTCGACGCCCTGGTAATTGATGACCGGCGTGCCAAGTACGGATTTTGCCGCATTGACGACAATGCCTTCCGTGATGTCCATCATGTCCGTGTAGTCTGCATAGGCCTGATAGAACTCAATCGTCGTGAATTCCGGGTTGTGGCGCACATCCATGCCCTCGTTGCGGAAGACGCGGCCCATCTCATAGACGCGGTCAAAGCCGCCGATGACGAGGCGCTTGAGGTTGAGCTCCGTCGCGATGCGCAGATAGAGATCGATGTCAAGCGCATTGTGATGCGTGACGAACGGACGTGCCGCAGCACCGCCGGCAATCGTCGAGAGCACCGGCGTCTCGACCTCGAGATAATCGCGGTCATCGAGGTACTGACGGATGGACTGAATGATCTTCGTGCGCTTGCGGAACGTATCGCGGACCTCCGGATTCATGATGAGGTCGAGGTAGCGCTGGCGATAGCGGATGTCGACATCCTGCAGGCCATGGAACTTCTCCGGCAGCGGACGCAGCGATTTCGAGAGCAGATCAAAATCCTCGACGCGGACCGTCACCTCGCCGCGATGCGTCTTGAACACCACGCCGCGAATGCCGACGATATCGCCAATATCGAGTTTGCGGAACTGATTCTTGTACTTGTCCTCGCCGAGCACATCGATCTTGAAATAGACCTGGATATTGCCCGTGCGGTCGTTGAGCGTACAGAACGAAGCCTTGCCGTGGCCGCGGATAGCCATCAGGCGGCCTGCAATGCGTACCTCGTCGCCTTCTTCATCGCCCTCGAGATGCGCGTACTTCTCCTTGATGGGCTCTGCGTAGTCCGTGACCTCATAACGATGGCCAAACGGCGGCACGCCCATGGCGCGGAACTCTTCCATCTTCTCGCGGCGGACCTTCATCATCTCATTGAGGTCCTCCACAGGGGCCTGCTGCCCCTTCTTCTGCTTATCTGCCATGCTTGCTTTACTCCAATCTCTGCGGGAGTCTTATCCCTTGATATCGATAATCTCGTACTTGATGATGCCAGCCGGTGCATGCACATCGACGACACTGCCCTTCTTCTGGCCGAGCAGAGCCTGTCCGAGCGGCGATTCGTTGGAAATCTTGCCCTCGTCCGGATCTGCCTCCGTCGAACCGACGAGCATGAACGTGTCCTCGTCATCGAACTCGAGGTCCTTGACCGTTACGCTGCTGCCCATCTGGACGACATCGCCGGCACCAGCCTTGATGATGTGCGAATTGCGGATCTTCGCCTCGAGATCCTGGATCTCGCCTTCGAGGAATGCCTGCTCATTCTTGGCATCATCGTACTCGGAGTTCTCCGAAAGGTCGCCGAGGGCAATGGCTGCCTTCAGGCGCTGTGCGATCTCAATGCGCTTGACGCTCTTGAGATAATTGAGCTTTTCTACGAGTTTATTATAGCCGTCTTCGGTCAGCATGACCTTTTTGTCTGCCATGATAAAACGCCCCTTTGTATGTTCAGTTTAACTTATTCATTATACGTTTCTTTCCCGCACCTGTCAATCAAAGCCAGCTTGGCCGCACGGGTCAGGTGCTTGATGCCGGCTTCGCGGGAGAGCGCTTCCTCTTTCGTCGCGAAGCACTCGAAATAAACGAGGCGCACCGGACGGCGCGAGCGCGTATACTTGGCGCCCCGGCCCGCATTATGAGCCGCGACGCGCCGCTTGAGGTCATTCGTCCACCCCGTATAGAGACTGCCATCTGCGCACTCAACCATATAGGTATACGCTTCCGGCATCGGTCATTCTGCTTCCTGGATCTTGATCGTCTTGATGACGACATCCTCGAGCGGACGATCGGCAAAATCCGTCTCCACATGGCCGATCTTGCGAACAACATCCATGCCCTTGACGACCTTGCCGAAGATCGTATGGTGGCCATTGAGCCACGGCGTCTTGTCGAGCGTGATGAAGAACTGGCTGCCGCCCGTATGAGGCATGCCCGTGTTCGCCATGGCCAGGATGCCCTCGCCCGTGAAGCGCAGGCTGTCGACAAACTCATCCTCGATCGTATAGCCGGGGCCGCCCGTACCCGTGCCCGTCGGATCGCCGCCCTGGATCATGAAGCCGTCGATGACGCGGTGGAAGATGACGCCGTCATAGAAGCCTTTCTGTGCCAAGTCGATGAAGTTCTTCGTCGTAATCGGCGTCTGATCCTCAAAAAGCTCGATTTCAAAATTTCCCTGGTTCGTCTCAAATACTGCAATGCGATTTGCCATGTGTTTCTCTCCTCCATTGGCTGATGATGTTGCGTTACTGTTTCCTGCCGCCAGGCAGCTTCCCGTCAGGAGAAGCGTCAATGCCAGCAGCATCATAAGCATCTTCTTCATTCTACCCCATCTCCTCCTGTCATTTCAATAGCCTGCCATCACGCAGCACATTTTTTTCCCCGGGCTCACGCGGTGACCAGATCGGCACCTCATGGCCAGGACGGAAAAAGCCTGCCGGTGGCTGCCAGGCCGGATATCCCACGGAATGCATCGTCACGAGTGCACCGATATCCGTTTCCGCGCAGAATTCCTTCGCGCCCTTGTCGAGCTGCCCGCCAAGGCGTCCGTCCACCGGGAAGAACGCAACGTCGGCCTGCAGGCCCTGCAGCTTCTTCATCTGTTTGCGGAAAGCGTTCTCAGCGAGTTTCCGCGTCTCGCGGTCTTCGCCATCCCAATCCCACCAGTTGAAATCCCCGGCATGGAAGATGCGAACGCCCTGCTGCTTGAGCGTCACGAGAAAGGAGACACCAGTATCCGTCGAATCAAAGGATTCAACCGACAGGTCCTCATCCTCCCAATGACTGTACGTGGCCAGAAACTGCACCTTATCCTGCGGAAAGGCGCGCACGCGCTTCGTATGGCGGATGTCATAGCCGAAGATGTACTGGTTTACGGCATCGGCGTAAAGCCCGATGTGCGGGTCAAAATGGTCGAAATGCGCATGCGAGGCAAAGACGTAAAGCTGGTCAAAGTCATCGGCTGCCACAGCCTCGTCCACGGCATGGCTCGGGTCCTTGTAATCGTCAAAGACCAGCAGCACGCGGCCCACACGCACGAGAAAACCGCTGTTGAGCAAATAGGTCATCGAAATATCCATCTGTATGCTATCACCTCATCTTGCTGTCCTGCCATCCGTGCAACTCGTTCCGGCAGCAGATGGCTCACCTGCCGTGACGGATTTCCCATCGTCACGGTCAATTATATTCATTATAATGGATATGGACGAATATTGCACGACAATTGATGCATCCTGTCCATGGCATGGCCCATCATCCCCGCCGGGGTACCGTGAGATTCCTGCAGTAGAACCGGTAAATGACGAGCAGCAGGACAACCGTCACAGCCCAGCTGATCGGATACGAGAGCATGATAATGAAGAACGTCGGCACGGCCGCAAACGCCGTATAGATCCAGCCGATGCGAACGCCGCAGATCGTGAGCATCATCAGGAGCGCCGGCGGCAGCGAATAGCCGTAGCCGCGCATGGCACCCGAAATGATTTTCCCGTTGTGATGACACCATGACGAAACGGCTTCTGTTCGTGTATACTTAAAGGTACGGTAAGACAGCCGCCCCCGTTTCACCTTCTGTCTCACAGCCTTAATAACAGATTGAAAGGAACGCACTATGAATAGAATCATCACAATGACAATCAGAATGAACAGCCTTCTCTGCGCAATCTGCACCTGCCTCGCACTCCTCTGCCTGCTGTCCGCCGACGTGCAGGCAGCAAATCCCGGTTCCTGGCGCCTCGATGCCGACCCGGCTCAGGTGAGACCGCGCAATTTCCGCAGTGATGCGCAGCTGAAGATTGCCGGCGGCAATCAGCCGACGCCGGAAACACTGAAAAATCTGCGGCAGGAACTCGGCCTCCCTATCAGCACGCCATTATGGATCATCGATCTCCGGCAGGAATCACACGGCTTCCTGAACGGCGCGGCTGTGAGCTGGCACACGGAGCAAAATGCAGCCAACCGCGGCCTTGGCGCGTCGGAAGTGGAAGCACGCGAGAGCCATCAGCTCGCAGCGGCCATGCAGACCGCTGTCATCGCCATGCCGATAGGCAAGGCCGACCAGCTCGCGATTGCCGCTCCGTTCGCCGGCACAATCAGCAGCTGGGAAACAGAACGCCACTTCGCCCGTTCCCTTGGCTACGGCTACGAACGCTTTGCAGCCACGGATATGAGCTGGCCCGAGCCGCAGGCCATCGACGACTTCGTCGCCTTCTACCGCAGCCTGCCCCGTGAGCACGGCTGGCTCTTCTTCCACTGCCAGGCCGGACAAGGACGCACGACGACCTTCATGACCTTATACGAACTGCTGGAGCAGCCGGACCATTCCGCCGCAGAAGCCGCCGCGCATCAAAAAGCCCTCGGTGGCGCCGACCTCGTGCAAGCCGGCTATCTGCCATGGCTTGAGAAGTTCCACACATACATCAGAGACAATCGCGACCAAGATTTTATGACGAGCTGGAGCCATTGGCTTGCACAGCCATCCCAGTCAGCACCATAAAAACAGACCACATACAAGAAAAGCAGGCAGCTTCAATTTGCTGCCTGCTTTTCCTGTTTTGCGCGTTTGCGCTGACCCCGCCGTTCCTTGAAGAAACGCTTCATGATGTCCGCGCACTCCTGCTGCAGGACACCGGCCGTCATCTCCGGGCGGTGATTGAGCGTCGGATTCCCGGGAATATTGAACACCGATTCGCAGGCTCCGGCCCTCGCATCGGTGCTGCCGTAAACCACGCGGTCGACACGGCTCATGACAATGGCCCCCGCACACATCGGACACGGCTCAATCGTCACGTAGAGCGTAAGCCCCGAAAGCCGCCAGCGGCCCTGCTTTTCGCAGGCCTCACGTATCGCAATCATCTCGGCATGCGCCGTGGCGTCGTGCCAGACCTCGCGCATATTGTGGCCGCGCGCAACAACCTCGCCGTCCGCATCGACAAGCACCGCACCAATCGGCACCTCGCCAAGATCATATGCCTTCTGCGCCTCCTCAAGCGCCATCCTCATATAATCCGCATCTTCTCGCATGACCATCCCCCGTTTCTCAAATACAGATTTTCGTCTTTATTATATCATAGGGCATGTCATCCACAAAACGCCATAAAAGCAGCAAAAATCGGCGCACAGATCCATACACCGATTTTTGCTGTTTCGCAATAGAGAGGGAGTTATCCACGCGAAGTTGCTGCAATAGGGATTATCTGAGTTCCGATTTTGGGTATTCAAACGTATATCCCACGCCAAAATGAAGCAGATATTCTTCATGACCGGCAACCGGTATCCAGTAGCCATAGGCCTGTCCCAAGGGGGTCTCATAAGTGATGTAAACGGCTTTTTTCTCATCTGCTGCTTTGTTGCAGAGACAGCCGCGATGTGGTTTTGTACCGATTTGAGAGCATTTCATCTCCGTGTTGAGTCCCATCGACGCCGCTTTCTTGTTGACAGCGTAAATCTGACGGCTCTTCTGGATGAGCATGACGGGTTCGGGAAAATTGTCCCACATCATGTGAAAGGCATCGATTACGTTTTGGTTATCCATTGCTATTGCACCTCAATCTGCTTCATTTGGGAGTTGGGAGACAGCCTATAGATTCGGCTGCGCGATGTGTTCATATGCTGTTTATTTCTTCAGGATGAAGGCGCTCTTTGACTGGCCGCAGATTGGGCAGACGTAGGAATCATCTTCATCGTTGATATCGCCGACATGCTCATAGCCGCAGACCGGGCAGACATAGACCTTCTGGCCAACTGGTGCTTCTGCATGCTTCTGGTACTTGTCGAGCAGCTTCTGCAGGCGAACACCGTGGCCGCCTTCCTGACGAGCGAAGACGTCCATCTGATCAGCTGCCTCAGCATGGCCAGCAGCACGGACCTGGTCGGCGAGTGCCTTGATCTGTGCTTCGCCATTCGTCTCAGCTTTCTGGATGCCGCGTACGAGGCCCCAGAAATCCGACGGATACTTGCCGCTCAGAACAGCATAGAAGCCAGCGTGGACAGCCTCTTCATTGGCAGCCTCGATGAAGCTCTCTGCCGCATCCTCAAAGCCCTGCTCACGTGCGAGCTGTGCCAGCGCATAGTACATCATGACGCCATTGGCCTCGCCCTGCATCAGACTCTTCATAACATCTTCCAGTTCCGTACCTTTCATGATTCCATTCAAGCTCATCGTTTTTCCTCCTGTTCGATTCATACACAATATCTACCGTCAATTGGTATGGTTTAATTATATTGTATCAAATTAATTTTGTCAAATACAATTTTAAAAAATTTTATTTATGGTTCCTGAAAAATCTGCTATACTATAATTAAGCACATGATACACGTAAGGATTCTTATTATGAACCGCAGAAAGGATGCCATATGACACAAAAACACGAAGATGATTTACTCTTGCTCGATAAGCAGCTCTGCTTTCCCATATATGCCTGTGCCCGCAAGATCGTGGCGGCGTATCACCCCTTCCTCAAGGCCATCGGCCTGACTTATACGCAATATGTGACCATGATGGTGCTCTGGGAAAAGAAGGCGATATCCGTGCGTGATCTTGGACATCGTCTCTACCTGGATTCCGGCACGTTGACGCCCGTACTCAAGAAACTCGAGCAGCTCGGCTATATCGAACGCCGGCGCAGCGCCGAGGACGAGCGCGTCGTCAATGCCATCCTGACAGAAGACGGTATGGCGCTCAAGGAACAGGCCAAGAACGTGCCGAAGCAGATGGGCTGTCATCTGACCGAAGCAGGAGTCATTCTCTCCCCCGACGAGATTGAAACCATGAAAGCAGAACTCTATAAGATCCTGCAGGGGCTGCGCTGAATACTCTCCTGCACATAAGAAATCCCGGCTGAGATTAAACCCAGCCGGGATTTTGCATTCCTGCATTCAATTCAATTGTAAGAATTTGTTTCCAGCTTCCGGGACACATGATCAGCCGGCGCCGATGCTGGAGTTGTCTCTGCGCCTTGTACAGCAAGCTGCCGATGAAGTTTTACTGCCCCAAGATGCGTGAGCACGCAGAACAGCAAGCAAAGGATAACCGCCGTAAACAAAATATAAAAGCCCCCGTTCCAGCCGACACGGTCTACGACGACACCGAAGATGCTCGTGCCAAAGGAGGTGCCGATAACATAACTCATGAATCCTCTCAACCCTACAGCCGAGCCAACAGCATAAGAAGGAACGATTTCCATCGTCTGTACGGAAGCCAGGAACTGCGGTACATAAATTAAGCAGCCGACAATAGCCGCAAAGACTGTCGTTTCCAACAAGGAATCACTCTGCCAGTATCCAATGATGCAGCCAAAGATCAGGATCATGCTGATGATGGCAGGCGGCATGCGATACCCTTTAAAAAGCTTGTCCGATATTACACCGGAAAAAAGAGTCGTCGGAATAGCTGCCCATTCAAAGACGAGAAAGGCAATGGCCATTTCTGCTTTTGTAAAGCCCTTCACCTGCAAGAGGTAAATCGGCATCCAGGTCAGCATGCCGAAACGAACCGTATAAACGAAAGTATCAACGAGTGAAACACACCAGACATTCTTATTTGGCAAGACATAGGTCTTGAAAATCTGCCAGGAACTCATATTCTTGACGGTACGGTCATCCTGTGTAAGATTATCCAGGCTTTCATCATTGGGGACTATCTCACTCAGTTTCGGCAGGCCTTCATTTTCAGGAGCACCTTTGACCAGGCAGAGAACAACGACAGCACCAATGACGGCAATCATGGCAGGGAAGATATAACTGGCCACCTGCCAATGTTCCGTACCAAACAGGAAAAATCCTGCTGTGACAATCGGCGCTACTATACCACCACCAAGATTATGTGACGTATTCCAGATGGCGCCGATGATACCGCGTTCCTTCTTCGGATACCATTTGGCCATGGAAATGAAGCAGGGGCCAACCCCCATTCCCTGAAACGTGCCAAGAAGGATGACAAGCGCAGAAATTGCCATGAATCCTGAGCTGAAGCCCAGCAGTATATTGATGAAGGCACAGAGCAGAAGTCCGAGGGCCATGAAACGTTTGGGATCCGCCTTATCCGCAAAGCTGCTCATATAGCCTTTGCTGCAACCATAAGCAATCAGCATATAGCTGCTGAGCAAGCCAATACTGCCGGCAGAAAGATCCAAATCCGCCTTGAGATACGGCGTCGATAGCGCAAAATTATTGCGCACCACATAGAAGCATGCATAGCCGATGGTGATTCCCAGCAAGGTACGCAAGCGAAACGACCGATAGATGCGCTGAATCTGATCGTTCGGGACACGGGTACGAACTTGACGCGGTTTCAACAAAGATATCATGTTCTTCACTCCATTCAGAATATCAGGAATTTGATATCTTTATTGTATGTGAATTATCAGTATTCCGATATCAGAGCACTTCTGCATTCTGCTTCAGATATTTTCCCTCTGCCATCGGAAAAATTCCTACCCGCACACTCATTGCAAAATCCGATATTGCAGTGCTATGGTCACGAGTTCACTGCGTTTCATGCAGCCCAACTTTTCCATAAGCTTGGTCTTATGCGTGTCAATCGTTTTCACACTTAAATGGAGTTTCTGACCGATCTCGGTAATCGTATAGCCATGAACCAGATATGTAAATACTTCAAACTCCCGCGGACTGAGACGGTCCAGGGGATTATCCTGCTTGTCGCAGGTCTGGAAAAGAGCCTGAAACAGGGATTGTTCCGCATTCCGGCTCAGATAAAAGCGTCCAGCAGCTACAGCGCGCACGGCATCCAGCAGTTCATCATCGGCAGAACTTTTCGGAATATACCCATTGGCTCCGAGCTGCATCGCCTTACGGATATATGAATCATCTTCATGCATACTCAAGACAATGATGCGCAGAGAGGGATATCGGCGCCTTGCTTCTGCAATGCATTCCAACCCGCCCATGCCAGGCATGGAAATATCAAGAATCATCAAATCCACCGGCTGCTGGTCAAGTTTTGCCAATGCTTCTTCCGCAGTCCCAGCCTCTGCTGTAACCTCAAATCCCGGTTCGCCCTTCAGTAACAGGCGCAACCCCGTACGAATGAGTGAATGATCATCTACCAGCATGATTTTCAACAACTTCATCCCCTTTTTCTTTGCCATGCATCCAGAAGGTAATCGCGATTACCGTCGTCCACTCCGATTCTTCCGAAGTGAAATGAATCGTCCCTCCCAGCAGACGCACACGCTCCTGTATGCCATATAATCCCAAATGATTCTCGCGCCTTGCCTGACGCAAGCGTTCTTTCGTAAAGCCAATACCATCATCTCTTACGAAAAGCTGCAGTTCTCCTGATGCACTTTTCAGGTCAAGTTCTGCATGCCTGGCCTGTGCATGCTTGAAAATATTTGTCAGGCATTCCTGGATAATCCGGTAAAGTGCCAGACTCAACGTTTTATCCGGCAATTCCTGCATCTGACAATGAAATGCAATAACAACTTCATGTTGCCTGCGGTATGATTCAACAAGATTGAAAATGGCAGCCTCTACTCCCTGTTCGTCAAGTGCCGGCGGACGCAATTCCACAGCCAGATTCCGCAAACGTTGAAACGTATGGGCCGTTTCTTCCCGTACAGCCAGGATATAATGTCGGCTCTCTTCATCTTCAGCCTGCTTGGCCAGTGTACGAAGGGAAAGCATCAGGGCCGTCAAAGCCTGACCGCTTTCATCATGCAGTTCCATGGATATGCGCTGACGTTCTTCCTCCTGAACCGTCAGCAGATGAGCCAGCAATCTGCGGCGATCTTCCTCTGCCCGCCGTAAATGGGTGGCCATGACATTCATCGCTATGGTCAGCTGCCCGAACTCATCGCGCGAATAGACGCTCAATGGCATCGCTGCAAAATTTCCTTTTGTGATTTCCCTTGCCCATCGCATCAATCCTTCCAATGGACGCGTAAAGATGCGTGTCAGAAAATAGACGAACAGTGCACCGAGCAAGCCAGCCAAAAAGATAATACCGGCAAATTTTAGGAAATTATTTTTCAAGACCTCATCCAGCAAATTCTCGTTTACGCCGAGACGCACATACCCCAAAGAACCATCCTCGATTGGTCTGCAAATATCCTGGATCCGGCCACGATCACTGGAAAACGCCTTTACCTCGTCCTCATCAACGCGATGCACGCCCAAAAGTCCCTTTGGCATCCCATTTGAAAAGGTATGTGCCATCACACGATTATCCTTATCCAGGATAAAGATATATTCGATAAAGGAATTATTCTTTTTTTCCATGTAAAGGATTTCTTCCAGAGCCAGCAAATTGCCAGATAAAATCGGATCTGCTGCCAATTCCGCAATCCCGGAAGAAACCGAACGGCCACGAACAATCAGATCCTCCTCCATCACACTGGAAAGCGTCTGATAGAATAACAGTCCCGACAAGACACTGAACAGGAAAATGACACTCACCAGCATAACGATGAGTTTATTGGCAATCTTCAGATGTGTCAGCCATCCCATCAACGTCCCTCCCTTAATTGGATTGGCGGATAGAGTGAAGGATCCGGCAGGATAAACCGGTCAATGAGAAGGTGATGCATCGCATCGGCTGCATCCGGATCCTCATGCAAATGCAATAGTGCCTGCTGAACTTCATCATTTGCTGAAAAATCTTTTCGTGCGACAACGGGGCTCGTTCCACGCTTTGGCAGGACTTCTATAACTCGAATCTTTTGCAGCATCTGTGGATTATAGCGCTGCAAATAGTCACAGGCCAGGCTGTCCACCGCTGCTCCATCTACTTCACGATTCGCGACTGCATCGATGGAGTCGGAATGGCTATAAGTAAAATAACTTGTCTTGAAGAACTGTGCAGGATCTTCGCCAGACTGAGCCAGACGTTCCTGTACAGACAGGTAGCCAGAATAGCTTAATGGATCAACGTAGGCAAATGACTTTCCCTTCAATTCGTCTAAAGAAGATGCGGCACTGTCCTGTGGCACAATGATATAGCTGAAATAATAAGGCAGTCCATTGCGTTCCTGCATGGCTAGCAAAGACAGTCCCTCCTGCTGGCCATACATGCAATATGCTCCGGTCGACATCATGGCAATATCTGCTTCGCCTTTGCTGATCAGACGGTTAATTTCCATATAGCTTTTACGCCGCAGCAGCAGAACCGGCCGATGAAGCTGGCGCCCAATACCATTGGCCAGTCGTTTCTGGTACTGTTCTGTATCCTGTTGATCAAGAACAGAAATCATGGCAATTTTCAACGGTTGTTCATGCGTGTCAAACGCATAGGATTCTACGCGCTGTGTATCATCAAAATAAATATCGACATGATCTCGCGATTCTCGCACGAAAAACAGGACCAGCAGACTCAGCAGCATCAAAATAATGCCCAGCTGCAATCCTCGTCGTTTTCTCGTCATCATACCCCCGCCTTGTCCTTCTGCCATCATAAATCCTGTACAAATTCTAGTATAAAAAAGCCCCCGCCGAAGCGGAGGCTTTTATCATGCCAGTGACAAACTGGCCAAAGGGCAATTATTTGAGTGCATCGCCGAGTTTTGCGTTCGTGTTGCGAGCAGCCTGGACGCTTTCCTCGAACTTGGCCTTCTCGTCGCCATCGAGCTTGATCTCGACGATCTTCTCGAGGCCATTCTTGCCGAGGATGCACGGTACGCCGATGCAGAGATCCTTCTCGCCATACTCGCCATCGAGGTATACGCAGCACGGGATGAGCTTCTTGGCATCGAGAGCAATGGCCTCAACCATCGTAGCAGCAGCAGCACCCGGTGCAATCCAGGCGGACGTGCCGAGGAGCTTCGTCAGCGTAGCGCCGCCGACCTTCGTGTTGGCAACGACATCGTCGAGAGCTTCCTTGCTGAGGAGCTGCGTTACAGGGATGCCGCGCAGCGTTGCATAGCTGACGAGCGGAACCATCGTCTTGTCGCTGTGGCCGCCGATGACCATGCCATCAACATCAGCCGGCGTAGCCGGATAGCCGGCTTTCGTCAGAGCCTGTGCAAGGAAATAACGGAAACGGCTGCTGTCGAGCATACCGCCCTGGCCGAGGATGCGGTTGCGCGGAAGCTTCGTGTCTTTCAGCGTCAGGAACGTCATAGCATCCATCGGGTTGGAGATGATGATAAAGTAAGCGTTCGGAGAATATTTGAGGGCCTGGTCAACAACGCTCTTGACAATCTTGGCGTTGACACCGATGAGGTCTTCACGGCTCATGCCCGGTTTACGCGGCATGCCGGAGGTTACAACGATGACGTCAGAACCAGCCGTCGGAGCATAGCCTTCCGGATCGTTCGGCAGAGCCGTAACACCCGTTACCGTCGTATCAAAGTTCAGCATATGAGCCGTCTGCATGATATCCATGGCCTTGCCCTGAGGAACACCCTCTTTGATATCAACGAGAACGACCTCACTGCAGAACTTCTTCGTGGCAAGCACGTTTGCGACCGTTGCACCAACATTACCTGCGCCAACAACTGTTACCTTCATAATAAATTGCCTCCTTATGACTTGAAAGCGTTCTTCTGCGCACAAGGGCAGGAAACCACTTTCGGAATGCCCACACGTTATGCATCAGATTTATGATTCATTACGTGTAAATTATAGCAAAATGGTTGTCAAAAATCAATGGATTTTGTGTACATTTTATCGAATCATTAGCCATACTTATTGGAATGCCTATCCATACGCAAAAGGACAAGCAGACAAAAAAGGGAGCCATCCTGACTCCCCGCCACCTCCAAAAGGAGATGGCAAATCGTCAGGACTGCTCCTCGAACATATCCTTGCCTACGCCGCAGAGCGGGCAGACGAAATCATCCGGCAGATCAGCGAACGGTACACCCGGTGCGAGATCGTAATCCGGATCACCTTTGGCCTCATCATAAATCCAGCCACAAACCGTGCAAACCCAAACTTTCATAGTTCAGCCTCCTTATCATTAAGATATCCACAAATGGAAATTCTCATCATCTGTGATGAATCGTGAAATGTCCCGCAGAGAACGGAAACGCGCTCTGCGAAACATGAACATCCTAAAGAATTTCACACTTAGTTAATTCGCCCTACCAGCCTGTTTTTCCTTCTCCAGCTCAAATTTTTTCTTGCAGGCTGCGCGAACGCCCTCAAGATAGGCATACGGAATGGCGATGTTGTCATGGAGGCCCGTGCCAAGCTCGATTTCCGGACGGTTCGAACCATGGAAATCCGTGCCGCCCGTCGGCAGCAGTTCGTACTTTTCAATCATATAGCCGGCAAAGGCGGCATCCTCTGCTGTATAATTCGGATACCAGCGCTCCATGCCGTCGAGTCCGAGCTGATGGAGGCGCAGGATGGCGGCTTCCTGCTCGAGGCGCGAAAGTCCCTTGAACCCGATGTTCTTATGGAAATGTGCCAGCGAGGTCACACCGCCCGCCTTGTGGATGACGGGCAGGGCCTCCTCTGCCGTGATATTGACTTCAAGGTCCAGCAGGCGCACGGCCGGATCCAGATAATTGTCCCAGAGCGGCTGTGCATGATCGTAAAGATGCAGCGAAACGAGATAACGCATAATGGCATAGCGGTCAATCGTCCGCCCGTAGGCAAACGGCTGAACCTTCTCCAGTGAGATGTCGATGCCCTTCTGCGCAATGTATTGAATGATTTCTGCAATCTTTGCCTCTTTCGTCGCCCGCATCCGGCGGTAAAGGGACTGGAAATCCGGCTGCGCGGCATCAAAGCCAAGGCAGACGATGTGCAGTTTGCGGTTCTCGAATTCCACCGTGAGCTCCATGCCCGGGATGAAGTCAATCCCCTCCTGCTGCGCAGCGGCAGCCGCTTCTGCGTCGCCTGCAATATTGTCATGGTCCGTCAGCGCAAAGCCGGACAGGCCGCGCTCCCTGGCCAGCTTCGCAAGACCGGCCGGTGTATAGCTGCCATCCGACACGAGCGAATGGACGTGAAGATCGATTCGTTTTTCGCTTTGTTTCATGGAAGATTCCTTTCTCTAGGGAAAACCTGTCTTCATTATACACGTTTTTCTGGAAGAAAGCAGGCATTCCGATGATAAGATTTTCCATGATGATCCATCACACGACAAGGCATCAGGCTGCTGTCAGCCTACCTTCCACTTGCGCTGCGCAGAAACATGGCGCGTAAAGCCCATGTCCTCCCGGCTCATGCCCAGGGCAAAACCGATAAGCTGCTGCAAATGCAGGATGGGGATTTCCGCCTGCGAATGAACGGCGTCGCGTCCCTCTGGTTCATACATATCGAGCTGCATCTGGCAGAGCGGGCATGGCGTCACGATGACATCGGCACCGGCCTTATCTGCACTCTGCACAATCTGGCCCGTGCGCACGAGCACATCATGCTCCGCCGCCAGCTGGGCATGGAAGCCGCAGCAGAGGCGGTTGGCGTCAAACCAGACGGGCTCCGCGCCGAGGCGCCGCACCAGGCGCTCAAAGTAAGCGGGATGCTTGCCGTCGCCATGATCCATGATTTCCTGCGGGCGCAGGATATGGCACCCATAGTAGGAAGCAACCCGGATGCCATGCAGGGCATCCGTGACCTTGCCTGCCAGGAGCTCCGGATGTTCATCGAGCACCCAAAGGAAATGCGTAATCTTGCTCGTTCCCTGATAGGGATATGGATGGCCGGCTTCCCTCAGCAGTGCATTGACTTTTTCCTTCAGGGCCTCATCGTGATCCAGGCGGTATTTCGCCGTCCGGAGCTGCAGCGTGCAGGTATTGCAGACCGTCATGATATCGAGGCCCATATGCTCGGCAATCGAGATATTGCGGGCATTGACGGCCAGCGCCGCCAGATCGTTGACGCCCTGGGCATGCGAGGCGCCGCAGCAGGTCCAATTCGGGATTTCCGTCAAGCCGATACCGAGAGCCTCACAAACCTTATAGAGCGACTGCTCGGCTTCCGCTGCCGCTCCCTTCAGGACACAGCCGGGAAATAATGCAAATTCCATGGTCTATTCCTCTCTTTCTCATTCCTCTTTTGAAGCAGCTTCTGCGGTCTTCACGAGTTTGCGGACCGTATCGATTTCCGGATTGACCGGATGCTTCTCAAGCGGATTCATCTTGCCGACATGCATGAGGCGCAGGGCCATGGGAGCGCGCAGCGAGGCCAGGAAGAAGCCCTCGGACTTGATATTGAGCTTCGACTCATCGAGCGTGCCCGATTCCTGGATGTCATCGTAAATCGCCTTGGCATGTTTGGCTCCCACGTTATCCGCCAGGCCATGGCGGAACGTTTCCGCCTTGAGTTTCTCGATGGCACCGGCAGGATCCAATCCCTTCGGGCATTTGGCCGTGCATTCCTGGCAGTTGAAGCAGCGCCAGAGTCCGGCATCGATGACGGCTTTCAGATGCTCCTCGGGGCTGCGTTCCCGGCTGTCCGCCACGAGTTTCTCCGCCTTGACAAAGGCGAATGGATCCAGAAAATCCTTCTGGTTCAAGGCATTCTTGTTGCATTCCGATACGCAGGAACCACAGAGGATGCAGCCGGCATATTTCTTGTATTTGTCAAAATCAGCTGGCGACTGTTTGCATCCCGTCTCCGCCGTGAATTCAGGCTTGGGCTGCAGCGTCGGATGGACCTTCTTCAAACGGGCGTACTTGGGATCCCAGTCGACGATGAGGTCGCGGATGACGCGGAAATTCCCCAAAGGTTCCACAGTCAGCGTATCCGTCTCATAGCGTTCCAAAAGCTTCTCCACAAGGATCTCGCAGGAAAGCTCCGCATTGCCGTTGACGCGTACGGCGCAGGCCCCGCAGATGCTCGAGCGGCAGGAGCACGTAAAGGAAAGCGTCGGGTCCTGATGTTCCTTGATTTCCGTCAGGGCTTCCAGGATGGTCATGCCCGTCCGGACCGTGACCGTATAATCCTGGACCCATTTGCGCCCCTCGACAAAACGATGGATTCTGAGTTTGGCGTCCATATCAGTACTTCCTTTCTTTCGGCGGATACTTCGTGATGACTACGTCCTTGTATTCCGTGCGCCAGCCATTTTCGTCCTTGAAGATCAGGGTATGCTTGAGGAAATCCTTGTCGTTGCGCTGCGGATAGTCACGGCGCGAATGACCGCCGCGGCTTTCCTTGCGGGCGATGGCACCCTGCACGATGGCATGAGAGACCTGAAGCAGATTGCCGAGTTCCACATACTGTTCAAACGCCGTATTGTAGACATGCGACGTGTCCCCCACATACACGGACTGATATGCCTGCTCCAGCGCTTCCAGCTCCCGGGCCGCTTCCTGCAGATGCTGCTCATCCCGGAACACGCCGACCTTGAACCACATGGTATTGACCATGGCATCGCGCAGCTCCGGCACGGTGTAATTGCCGAGATGAGCGCGGTGCGTGACTTCGTCGAAGTGATTGAGCCATTTCTGGCAACCTGCCTGCAGATCCTGCTGAGAACCCGCGTACGCATGCTCCCTCGCATAAGCCGCTGCGCCATCGCCAGCCGTATGACCAAAGACCAGCACCTCCGAGAGCGAGTTGGCACCGAGGCGGTTGGCGCCATGGATGGAAACGCAGCTGCATTCACCAGCCACATAGATGCCCGGCACGCGTGACTCTCCCGTATGGAAATCCGCCATCTCAAGGCCGCCCATCGAATAATGGCAGGTCGGACTGATGAGCACCGGTTCCTTCGTGATGTCGACACCGGCAAAGCGGCGCGCGAGATCATAGACCTGGCCGAGGCGTTCACGGATGCGTTCAGGCGGGATTTTCGTGAAATCGAGATAAACGCCGGCATGAATGCCCTCGCCGATGCCGCGTCCCTCCTCGATCTCTGTCGCGATGCCGCGGGCGACGATATCGCGCGTGGCAAGTTCCATGCGCTCCGGCGCATACTTCTTCATGAAGCGTTCTCCATCCTTGTTGATGAGCAGCGCGCCCTCGGCGCGGCTGGACTCCGACAGCAGCACGCCATTGGCGGCCAGGCCGGTCGGGTGGAACTGCACCATCTCAGGATCCTTGAAGGGAATGCCCACTTTCATGCCGGCCACGATGCCATCGCCCGTGGAACTGTATGGATTGGACGTGCGGATCCAATAGGCACGGCCATAGCCACCAGTCGCGATCAAAACGGTCTTGGCGGGAATGCCCATGATGTTGCCGGTCCGCATATCCATGGCAATGACGCCATTGAGCTGTTTCCTGTCTTCGCCGCCCATCGAGATCTCCAGCATCTGGCATTCCGAGATGAAATCAATATCGTGCGCCAGGCACTGCTCGAACAAGGTGTGCACCATCGCGTGGCCGGCCCGGTCCTCGAAATACGCCGCACGCGCATGCGATGAGCCGCCCATCTTGCGCTGATGGAACGAACCGTCTGCCTGACGGTTGTAGGGATACCCCATGTAATCCATCTCGTAGATATTGGCACCGGCCCGCTCGGCAAAGTATTCCACGGCATCCTGGTCGCTGAGATAATCACCGCCCTTGACCGTGTCAAATACATGCGATTCCACGGAATCAGCCGGATCCGTGACCCCCGTGACGCCGTTCATGCCGCCCTGCGCCATGGTCGAAGCCGAACGCGTCGGGATGAGCTTCGTCATCACCGCCACCTTCAAGTTCTTGTCCTCGGCCGCGGCCAAGGCAGCGCGCATCCCGGCACCGCCGCTGCCGATGATCAATACATCATACGTCACATTGCCCTGCTGTACCTTCTCGGGGATATTGCGGCCATTCCAGGTGAAATAGCTGCCGGCCGCGAGCACGACACCGGCTGCCGCAGCCCCCTTGATGAAGGTACGTCTTGAAATCTCTTTTGACATGCCTCTTCCTCCTAAGCTTCTCATCGCAAAACAAACACAGCGCGTTCCGATGAATCCCTGTTTGCTATAGGATATTTTACCATTAAGAAAAACTATCGAAAAATACAACATGCTTATAAGGGGTATTGGAATTTCCAATACCCCTTATAAATGGCCGTATACAATTGCAAAAACACGAGCTATCAATAGGAAAAATTAGGCAAATCCTTCAGGATTCCTGCAGCCGCCGTATGAATTCGCGTGCCGCCTGCGAAAGCGGCTGACGGCTGCCATAGCCGGCCAGCAGATGACGCGGCTCCACGTATTCCGCCAGAGAAACATACAAAAGATGTTCATGATCCTCCTGCCTCTCCATCATCATATCGGTGACGAGTGTCGCCCCCATGCCGAGTGAGGCCAGCCGCATGGCACCGATGATCGTATCGGCCACAAAGACCTCCTGGGGCTGCGTCCCCGTCTGCCTGCAGAGCTGCTCGTAAACAGATGCCATCTGACGATGCGGCTTCAGCGGAATGAATGGCAGGCCCTGAAGTGCAGAAAACGATATCACCGGACGCGTCAGCGGCTGTTTCCCGTGGTAAGGCGCTGCCAAAGGATGATTTTGGGGAATCGCCAGGCACACGTGCTCATCGAGCAGCGGCAGAAAGGAGAATTCCCGTTCCGGCAAAGGCGCATAGAGCAGGGCAAAGTCCACCTTGCCCTGCCGCACGTATTCCTTGAGCTGCACCACGCTGCCTTCCAGCACCTCCAGGTCGATGCCCGGGAACATGCGGTGAAAAGCCACGAGATGCGGCGCGAGATAACAGAAAGACCGCGTATGCGAACTGCCGATGACCAGCCGTCCCGTCTGCAGGGCCGACAAATCTTCCACGGCCTTCTTCATGTCCCGCGCCACGGCAGCCAGGCGGCGGGCCTCCCGCACGTAGATGCGCCCGGCTTCGGTCAGCGCTAGCGGCGTCTGGCTGCGGTCAAAGATGGGCTGTCCCAGCTCGCCCTCAATCTTCTTGATGCACTGTGAAAGCGAGGGCTGTGAAATAAAGAGATGGCGGGCTGCTGCGGAAAACGTCCCGTCTTCCACGACCTGCAGGACGCTGCGCCATTCATGTTCATCGATCATATCATGCACACCTCCACATTTTGGCAGATTATAACGTCACATGGCCGCCGCGCCATTCCTTCTGGGTCTGGAAGAACTGATAGACAGCTTCGGCCGCCGGCTTATTCATGCCCTCCACCGCGGCCAGTTCCTCCACACCGGCTTCCTTGATGCGCGCGAGCGAGCCGAAATGCGCGCGCAGAGCCTGCCGCCGCTTCGGACCAATGCCGACGATATGGTCGAGGACCGAGACGAGATTGCGCTTGCCGCGCAGCTTGCGGTGATACGTGATGGCAAAGCGGTGCGCCTCGTCGCGGATGCGCTGGATGAGATAGAGCGCCTGGCTGTGGCGCGGCAGAACGACGGGCTCGGGATTGCCCTCGGTAAAGACAAGCTCAAACTGTTTGGCAAGGCCCACGACCGGCACATCCTTGTGACCGGCGCCGCGAATGATCTCGAGCGCCGACGAAAGCTGTCCCTTGCCGCCATCGATGACGATGAGGTCCGGCAGCTCATCCTCGGGCAGACCGACATACCGGCGTGTCGTCACTTCGCGCATCGACAGAAAGTCATCCGGCTTGCCCTCGGTGCTGCGGATCTTGAACCGCCGGTAATCCGATTTCTTCGGCAGCCCGCCCTCAAAGACGACCATCGAGGCCACGGTCTCCGAGCCCTGGATGTGTGAGATATCGAAGCATTCCATGCGATTGGGCGGCGTCTTGAGGCCGAGGTAACGCCCGAGCTCCTCCACGGCCCCCAGGGTCTGTTCATTGGCCCGCTTGATGCGTGCGGCCTCATCTGACAGATACTTTTCAGCATTGCCGGCAGCCATCGCCACGATATCGTGCTTCGTGCCGCGCTTCGGGCAGAGCAGGCTGACCCTGCCCTGCCGCTTTTTCTCCTGCAGGAAGGCTTCGAGCAGCTCGCGTTCCGCTGCCGGCAGCTCAAGCGGCAGCAGGACTTCCTGCGGGATGAATGTCGCGCGGTGGTAATACTGCTGCAGAAAGGCCGTGAGAATATCCTCGTCGCTCTCCTCCTCGCTGCCCTGCAGCAGGAAATGCTCGCGCCCGATCATCTTGCCGGCACGGATGAAAAAGATCTGCACGCAGACGCCGACCTCCGAACGGGCCATGCCGACGGCATCCTGATTGCCCGAGCCCGTGACGATATTCTGTTTTTCCGCGACCTTGCGCACGGCCTGCAGCTGGTCGCGCAGGCGCGCGGCCACTTCGAAGTGATACGCCTCTGCCGCCTTGGCCATACGCTGCGAGAGCTCGCGTTCCACATCCTCCGTGCGTCCCTCCAGGAAGAGCAGCACGGCGCGGATCATCGCCGCGTATTCTTCCTTCGTTACCTTGCCCGCACACGGCGCCAGGCAGCGGCGGATATGGTACTCCAGGCACGGCCGCTCCTGCAGATGGCGGCAGGTGCGCAGCGGGAACAGGCGGCGCAGCAGCTTCAGGCTCTCATGCACGGCCGTGACGTTCGTATACGGCCCAAAGTAACGGGCCCCGTCCTTCTGCACGCGATGCGTCAGGAAGACGCGCGGATATTCCTCATTCACCGTGACTTTGACATACGGATAGCTCTTGTCGTCCTTAAGGCTGATATTATAGCGTGGACGGTGCTTCTTGATGAGATTGCACTCGAGGATCAGTGCCTCGACCTCGGAATGCGTCATGATGATCTCAAAATCCGCAACATGGGAAACCATGGCCCGGACCTTCGGCGTATGGCTGCGGTTATTCTGGAAATACTGCCGCACGCGGTTCTTGAGCACGATTGCTTTGCCCACATAGATGATGCGCCCGTGATCGTCCTTCATGATGTAAACGCCGGGACTGTCCGGCAGCAGCTTGAGCTTTTCCGCTACGATATCGGTCATGATCTTCCTCCGTGTTCAAAAAGAAATGCTGCTTTCATTATACCATTGAATGCTTTGTACCTGCCATCTGCGCTTTGTATACATGTATTAATTATTCTTTCATGGCATTACACCAATATACAAAAGTTATCATTGCAATTCTCAGACACATATGCTAGAATCTATTCATGTTCGTAAATTAGCAGCAGGTTATAACATCTGATATTTAACGAATAACGATGAAATATGACGAAATGATGATATATTGTAAACCAAGGGAGGTCATTCCATGTTCAAACGCATTCTTATTGCGAACCGCGGAGAAATTGCCGTTCGCATTATTCGCGCCTGCCAGGAACTCGACATCGAAACCATCGCCATTTACTCGGAAGCGGATGCAAACGCCCTGCACGTGCAGCTGGCCGACCACAAGGTCTGTGTCGGCGGTGCGGACGCCGCGGACAGCTACCTCAACAAAACCGCCATCCTGCGCGCCGCCATCGATATGGATGCTGACGCCATCCATCCGGGCTACGGCTTCCTGTCGGAAGATGCCGATTTTGCCGAGCAGGTCACGAGCATCGGCCTGACCTGGATTGGCCCGATGCCGGAAACCATCCGTCTTGTCGGTGACAAGGACGTGGCACGCGCCTCCATCGCGCCTTCGGGCATCCCGATGGCCAAGGGCAGCGATCCGCTCACAAGCAAGGAGGAGGCCATCGAGGCAGCAGCCGAGGTCGGCTACCCCGTCATTTTAAAGCCGGTAGCCGGCGGTGGCGGCAAGGGCATGTGTGTCGCCCATGACGAAAAAGATCTTCGCAACATCCTCGATTATCTCGTCGATGTCACGAAGACGAAGTACTACTTCGAGCATTACATCGAACGCTCCCGCCACATCGAAGTGCAGATCGTCGCCGACAACTACGGCGAAGTGCTGCATCTCGGCGAACGCGAATGCTCCATCCAGCGCCGCAACCAGAAGCTCCTCGAGGAATCGCCGTCCATCGCCCTGACGCAGGACATGCGCGAGCGCGTCGGCAGCCTCGCGGTCAAAGCCGCCAAGAGCGTCCATTACTCCAACATCGGCACGGTGGAATTCCTGCTCGACCTCTCGAACAACGAATTCTACTTCATGGAGATCAATCCGCGTATCCAGGTGGAGCATGGCATCACGGAAGCCGTCACGGGCGTCGATCTCGTGCGCACGCAGATCCGCATCGCCGCCGGCGAGCCGCTCGACTTCGTCCAGCGCGATGTGCATTTCAGCGGTCATGCCATCGAATGCCGCATCAACGCCGAAGACCCGGACAACAATTTCATGCCGTCGCCGGGCCAGATCAACTTCATGCATGAGCCGAGCGGCCCGCGTGTCCGCTTCGACAGCGGCGTGACGGCCGGTCTTGCCATCGAGCCGTATTACGATTCCATGATTGCCAAGATCATCGTGCACGGCCGCACGCGCGGCGACGCCATCAAGATCATGCAGCGCGCGCTCAACGAATTCCGCATCGACGGCGTCAAGACGACGGTATCCCTGCACAAGAAGATCCTCAAGGATATCTATTTCCGCACGGGCAACATCGATACGCAGTTCATCAAGAACCGCATCCGCTCCTACGAGCAGGAAAAGAAAAACCTCAAGGATATGAGCAAGGAAGAGCTTGCCAACTCCATCAGCGCCAGCATGTATTACGCGTGATCTCCCATACGTTTGAACGAGCCCTCATGAGCCAGCCGGTTCATGGGGGCTTTTTATTTGTATAAGAAAAAATAAATACAATCAATAATAAAGAATTGACAGAACACGAATACGGTTATATAATAATATCATCACTTTGAGAAACAGTTTTACGAAAACTATTTCTCAAAAAAATAAAAAGAAAGGAGCGTGAGAGTTTGAACATCAAGGATATTGCTGAACTAGCCGGCGTATCACCAGCTACTGTATCCAAGGTCATCCATCACAAAGACAGCGGCATACGCGACATCACCCGGCAGAACGTCCTGGCCGTCATCGAAAAATATCAGTATCAGCCCTATAAAAAGATTCTCCAGGAACATGAACGCCAAAGCAGGATCATCGGCGTCGCAACCGATATCAGCAGCACAGACACCATGCGTTTCCTGTCGGCCCTAACAAAGGCCTTCATGCAGACCGGCTACTCCCTTATGGTGTTTCCCTATCATCCGGATTATCAAACGCCTCTCACGGACAACATAAAAAAGCAGCATGCCGAAGCGGTCCTCGCACTGACCAAGGACCCTCCGCTGCTGCTCAAGCCGCTTGCCGAATCCGGCCTTCCTGTTTTCTGGCTGGCAGGCGAAAAAGATCCCACGATGATTTCCCTGCCATCAATCAAAGAACAGGCAGCTTACCGCATGACCAAATACCTGCTCGCACTCGGGCATCATCACATTCTCGGCCTTGCCCGGGACGGTACCAGTCTCTGGCAAAAAGGGTATGAGCAGGCCTTCCGGGAAGCGCATCAGCAGGCAGGAACAGTCCTTTCCTCCGAGGTCCTCAAAAACGCCCTGACGTTCTGGCTGCCCAAGGAATGTACAGCCATCCTCTGCTCCGACCTTGAAACGGCCGTCCTGGTACGGGAAGTGCTGCGCAGCCACGGGCTGCGCGTGCCGCAGGATATCTCGCTGGCCTGTCTCAGCGGCGTGGAAAAAGCTGACAAGGAAGCTGCCAGAATCACCATGGCCTGGATGGACTGGACGGCTTATGCGGCGAAGATAAGCCGCGATCTTCTGGAGCAGCTGGGCGTCCGTGCCGAAGATGTACCCGCAGATGATGAACAAATGATACAGCTCCTGCCATGCGGCAGTACCGCCGCACCGCCTCAAAAGGGCCTTGGCAGGAAGCTCATCGTTGTCGGCAGCATCAACATGGACCGCAATATCTTCCTTCCGCATCTTCCTGCCGCCGGAGAAAACCTGATGGCGTCAAAAGTCGTGCAGGCTCCTGGCGGCAAGGGGGCCAATCAGGCAGTCGGAGCCGCAAGACTCGGTGCGGAAACCTGTCTCATCGGCATGATGGGAAAGGATGCCGCCTCCCAAACGATTTTCAATGAGCTGCAGAAAAATCATGTCGGCTGTACGGGTGTTTCCTTCGATGCCGCACTCGATACCGGCACGGCCTATATCAACGTCACGGCCAAAGGCGATAGCAGCATTGTCATCTACCCAGGTGCCAACAGCCTGCTGACCCGGGAACACATCGCGGCACAGGAAACGCTTTTTGACGGTGCGCATTATTGCCTGCTGTCCACGGAAATCCCCATGTCAGCTATCGAAGAAACCCTGCAGATCTGCCAGCGAAAAAGCGTCCCGGTTCTCGTCAAGCCGGCGAATATCCGCAGTCTTCCCGCCGCGCTGCTGCCCGTCATTACGTATCTCATCCCCAGCCGCCGGGAAATCGAGACACTAATACCGGGACCGTCCTCGCTGGAGGAAAAAGCACTGTACTTCCTGCAGGCCGGTGTGAAACATGTCATCATCACACTGGGAGCCGATGGCTGCCTGTTCTGCCACCAGGGGGGACATCAATACTTCCCTGCCATGGACATCCAGCCAGTCGACACGACAGGCGGTGCCGATGCCTTCATCAGCGCACTGGCCGTCTGTCTCAGCGAGGGCATGTCCATAGAAACGGCCATCGGCTTCGGTACCTACAGTGCCGGTCTCTGCATCGCGGGTCCCGGCGTTCAGCCCTCACTGCCCCAGCGGAATCTGCTGGAATCATACCGCGAAGAGATTCAGATTCGCTTTATGGAAAAAGGAGGAATCCATCATGAATAATGTACTGGTCATCGGCAGTCTCAACATGGATTTTGACGTCTATACCAGCCGCCGTCCGGCGGCTGGCGAAACCGTCATGGGACAAAGCATGAAAATGGTCCCTGGCGGCAAAGGTGCCAATCAGGCCTACGCACTGGCCCGAATGAAGGTAAAGACGTCCATGATCGGCGCTGTCGGCGATGATCCGTTCGGCAGGATGCTCGTGCAAAACCTCAAAACAGCCGGCGTGAACACGAGCGGCATCCGCCTGTCTGACCGGGAAACCGGCAAAGCCTTCATCGAGATTGACGGGCAGGGACAGAATTACATCACGGTGATTGCCGGTGCCAATCACGATCTCGATGAATCCCTGCTGCTCGACCACATCGATCTCTTTGAGCAGGCCGATGCCGTCGTCATGCAGCTGGAGATTCCCTTCCCCATTGTCCAGCAGGCCGCAAAGCTCTGCCGTCAGAAGGGAAAGCTCTTCATCCTGGACCCTGCGCCAGCCATGCGGGACATACCGGCCGATTTCTTTCCGCTCGTCGATATCGCCAAGCCCAATGAAACCGAACTGTCTGTTCTGACTGGCATGCCCACGGGCAGCCGGGAGGAAATCATACGGGCGGCACAGAAGCTCCATGCGCTGGGCGTCCGGAATGTCATGGTGACCCTTGGGGGGCAAGGCACGCTTCTCCTTCAGGAGAGCGGCATGCGGGAATTCCCGGCTTATCCGGTAAAAGCGGTCGATACGACGGCCGCCGGAGACTGTTTCCTCGCTTCGTTCATCAGTCAGTTTGATGGCAGGGATTTCGCACCGGCCATCGATTTTGGCGCCAAAGCAGCCTCCATTGCCGTAACGCGTCCCGGTGCGCAATCCTCCATCCCCGATTATGAAGAAGTCCGTCAAAAATTTTCTCATTCCTGATAAAAAGTCCTCGCGGATTGCCGTCTGCGAGGACTTTTTTGTCTCTATATCGTGTTTATTTTTCTTCGGGATACTTCATGCCCCAGTCCTGACGAATCTTCGTCATGATATCCATGACATCGACCGTATAATCAAGGTGCATGGTATTCTCAGCCCCGCTTACGGCCTGCTCCATATCTCGCACTTCATAAGTCAGGGCATCGGCCGTATCACGCGCTGTCACTTCTTCCTTACGGCCGTCCTCCGTCCAGGTGATGACGGCCTTGTCGCCGCGCGGATACTCGTAAAGCTCGATATAGGCCTTGTCAAAGGAGATTGTGCCGCGCTTTGGCTGCTTGGCGTGCAGGGACAGGATAACCGTCGCCATCTCCTCCTGCTCATTCTTCAAGAGGATGCTCGCCTGTTCATCGACGCCCGTCGGCGCATACTTGACCTGGGAGAGGATCTCATGCGGACACGAGCTCATGAACCAGCGCACGAACGACAGTGCGTAGACGCCGATATCCAGCATAGCGCCGCCCGCCAGACTGCGGTTGAAGAAACGGTTCTTCATGTTGTATTCCTTGTAGCTGCCGAAATTCATCTGCAGCAGGCGCAGGGGGCCGAACTCGCCCTTTTCCATGCGTTCCTTGAGCACGCGATAGATGGGCATATGGTAGATGGTCTGCGCTTCCGCCAGCACCACATGGTGTTCTCTCGCCAGCTGCACGGCCTCCGCGAGCTCCGCCGCATTGAGCGTGATGGATTTTTCGCACAGCACATGCTTGCCGGCGGCCAGAGCCTGGCGCAGGTATTTGATATGCGTGTTGTGCGGCGTCGAGATGTAGACGATATCGACATCGTCGTCGGCAAAGATTTCCTCCGGCGTGCGATAGACTTTTGGGATGCCGTATTCTGCCGCAAAGGCCAGGCCCTTCTCATACGTCCGGTTTCCCACGCTGTAGAGATTGCCGCCAAGCTTCTGCATGGCCTCGGCCAGCTGATGCCCGATGACGCCGCAGCCAAGCGTGGCCCAGCGATACTGTACTGCCATGATGATTCCCCCTGTCCCGTCCTGTACGGACACAACGTATTTTTGCATATCTGGCAAAATCAGATATTGCTCATATCCCTGCCCTGGCCGCAGAGCGTCTCAAAATCCGTGCGGAAGGTCTTGACTGCCATCGTGACGGCATCGAGCTGCACGAGGCTTTTGAGCACGGAGGGCGCGAGCGTAGCCGCGCCGATGCCGCAGGTGCAGAGTGCGAGCACCTGCTGGGCATTCTTGAAACTGGCCGCCAGGATCTCGGCATGGCAGTCGTTCTGCGTGAGGATGGTCTGGATATTCCGGGCGGTCACGATGCCATCGGAGCCCAGATTATCGATGCGGTTGACATACGGCGCCACATAGGAAGCACCGGCCTTCGCCGCGAGAAAGGCCTGCATCGCCGTGTAGACGGCCGTGCCCGTGATGCGCACGCCGTCCTTGTGGAGCTTCTTCATCGCGCGCAGCCCCTCGGACGTCACTGGAATCTTGACGTACGTCGAGGAACCGAGTTCATCGCCGATGCGGTCGGCTTCCTTAATCATGCCGGCGGCATCTTCGGACACGACCTGCACGTGCAGCTCTGCTTCCGAACCGATGAAATCCCGGATCTCGCCGAGTACCTCATACGGCGGCCTGCCCGTGCGCGCGAGGATACTCGGATTCGTCGTCACACCATCGAGCGGGAATATCCCGTATGCCTCTTTGATTTCTGCCATATCGGCACAATCCAGCAACAACTTCATGAAAATCTTCCTCTTTTCCGACAGTATTCCAAAACAGTTCTTACCAGGCGGCGGCAAGGTCCGCTGCCATCTGCTGCCAGCCCTCAACACAGGCGGCGCTGCCCTGGCAGGCATCCGGCCGTCCGCCGCCGCGTCCCTTGAAGCGGTCGTTGACTTCCTTGAGCTTCTGCTGGCAGTTCACATCATCTGACGCGGCAGACAGGATGTAATTGATGCGCGCGCCGTTCCGGTAGAAGACGGCCACCACGGCATGCTCCCGTTCGAGTGCTTTCTTGGCAAGGGCCTTGGCCTGTGACGGCGTCAGATCCTCGCGGATAAAGACGAGCTTGCGATGGCCCGCCTGATCAAATACCGGCTTGGCGTCCATCTCGCGCAGCTCGTAGTCGAGCAGCCGGTCCGTAAGGGCTGTGACCTGCGCGCCGAGTGCCTTCTTTTCTTCCTCGAGGCGCTCGACCCCCGCAGCGATCTCTTCTTCCTTGACCGAGAGACGATTGGAAACGTCCTGTGCCGCCCGCATCCAGACATCCATCTTCTGCAGGGCCTCGCGGCCACAGAGGAAACTGATGCGCGAACCGCCCTTATGGCGCTCCACCTTGAGGACCTTGACGAGCCCCACCATGCCGGTCGTCGGCGGATGCGTGCCGCAGCAGGTGCAGGAATCGTTGCCCTCGACGGAAACGATGCGCAGGAGCCCCTTGAGCTTGTCGTTGAATTTGCGCAGCGGCCGCTTGGCCGCATGTTCTGCGGGCACGAGCTCCACATGGATGGGCCGGTCTTCCTCGATGGCCTGATTCGTCATGGCTTCAGCTGCCATGGCCTCCTCATAATCCACCTCGCGGCTGATATCGATGGAAACCATGTCAGGGTGCATGTGGAAGCCCACATTATCCGCCCCGTAGAGCTTCCAGAACGCATAGGACAGCATGTGTTCCCCGCAGTGCTGCTGCATGTGATCAAAGCGTTCCTGCCAGTTGAGCTGACAGGTCACGAGCATGCCTGCAGCAAGCGGCTGCTTCGTCTTATGATAAATGACGCCGTCCCGTTCCGAAGCATGCAGGACCTCGATGGCATCTCTGCCGTTCCTGAGCACGCCGCGGTCGCTGAGCTGTCCGCCGCCCTCCGGGAAAAAGACCGTCTGATCCAGGACAATCCGGTAGCCGTCTTTGGCTGGCTCACAAGCCTGCACCGTTGCCTCACAGGACTGCAGCATGACATTCTCTTCAAATAATTTTTTGGTCTTCAAACTGCAACACTCCTTTTCTACAGGTATTCAACAGGCGGGCCGATTTTCCTGCCGGCAGCACCGGATACAGCGTCTTTGCGCGATGCTCAGAATTTCACGAAACGCTCCATGTCCTCCTGCTTGCCGAGGACCAGGATGGAATCCTCCGCCCGCAGCATCGTCTGAGGCGTGATCTCCACCGTCAGGCTGCCCCCAACCTTGATGCCGAGCACATTGACATGGTAATTGCGGCGGATATCGAGCTCCCCGATGGTGTGTCCCGCCCAAACGGCCGGCATCGAGATCTCGTAGACCGCATAGCCGGGACTAAGCTCGAAGTAATCGAGCAAGTGGTTGGAGCCGTAGCGGATGGCCGTCCAGAGAGCCAGCTGCTTCTCCGGATAGACGACCTCATCGGCACCGTTGCGGCGCAGGAAGCGCTCATGGATGCTGCTTGACGCACGGGCTACGATATAGCGCGCACCGAGCTCTCGCAGCTGCAGTGTCGTCTCCAGAGAACTCTGGAAATCGTCGCCGATTGCTACGATGCACGTATCGAAATTGCTGACGCCGAGCGACTCAAGAAAATGCCTGTCGGTCGTGTCGGCAATCAGGGCATTGTTCGTATAAGCCAGCACCTGATTGACGAGGTCCTCGTTTTTGTCGATGGCCAAAATCTCGTGATGCATGGCATGCAGCTTGCGGGCCACGTGGCGGCCATAGCGGCCAAGCCCGATCAGTAATATGGATTTCATTTTTTACACCTCACTGCCATCGTCAGCCGATGGTAATCTTGCCCTCTGGCAGGCGGCGCCGCGCCGCGCTCTTCCTGCTGTGCAGGGCGTAAATCATGGTCAGGGCGCCGACGCGTCCGAAATACATCAGGAACATCAAGAGCCCCTGAGACAGCGGCGACAATTTCTCCGTCAGGCCGATGGAAAGGCCGACCGTGCCGATGGCCGATGACGTTTCCAGCATGCAGTCAATCATGGTTGCATGGTCAAAGACACTGATGAAGATGCTGATGCCCATGAACAGGAACAAGTACATCATGAAGATGGCCAGCGCATGCTGCAGCGCCTCCATCGGCATGCGCCTCGACAGGCATTCGACATCGCGCTTCATCGTCAGGGCCGAAATCATGGCCATGAAGAGCGTGAAGGCCGTCGTGACCTTGATGCCGCCTGCGGTCGACCCTGGGGCGCCGCCCGTCAGCATCAGGAGCACCATCAGGCAGCGCCCGGCCTCGCTCAGATCCTCGATGTTCATCGTATTGAAGCCGGCCGTGCGCGGCGTGACGGATTGAAACAGTGCCTGCCAGAACCGCGTGAAGGCATCCGTGCCCGCCAGCTCCTGCGTGAAGAAGAAAAGGGCCGGCAGGAAAATGAGCACAGCCGTCATGATCATGATGATGCGCGTCTGGAACGTCCAGTGACTGACGTGATGGCGGTGCGTGATGAGATCAGCCCAGGTCAGAAAGCCCAGGCCACCGGCCACGATGAGCCCCATGATCGTCAGATTGACCAGAGGATCAGCGGCATAGGCCATCAGGGAACCGCCGCCGCGGCTCCCCAGAAGATCAAAGCCCGCGTTGCAGAAGGCCGAGATGGCGTGAAAGAACGCCATCCAGATACCGTGCTGCCAGCCATAATCGCGGATAAAGACCGGCGCGAGCAGGCAGGCTCCGAGAAACTCCACCCCAATCGTAAATTTGAGGATGAAGCGCAGGAGGCGGACGATGCCGCCGAGCTGCTGCGCGGAGAGCGCCTCCTGCATCGTATGGCGCTGCATGAGGCCCACGCGCTGCCCCGAGGCCATCGTGACGGCCACGGCCATGGTCACGACGCCAAGGCCGCCAATCTGTATGAGGATGAGGATGACGAGCTGGCCGAAGAACGACCAGTAGGAAGCCGTATCCTCCACGGTCAGTCCCGTCACGCACGAAGCCGAAACGGCAGTGAAGGAGGCCGACAGGAAGCTAGTACCGCGCCCGTCGCTCGTCGCCAGCGGCGTCATGAGCAGCATGGTGCCCATGGCAATGAGCAGCAGGAAGCTCAGCACGATGAGCTGGAAGGACGAGAGCCGGCGCAGGCCGTGCAAGATATTCATGGTAATGGAAATCCTTTCATAATAAAACGGGGCTGCCCCCACCGAGTTTCCTCCGTGTGACAACCCCGAACTTTGCTCTGGTGCGGATGAAGGGGCTTGAACCCATACGCCTTGCGGCACTGGATCCTAAATCCAGCGCGTCTGCCAATTCCGCCACATCCGCATAGGGACATTATAATATAATCGTCTTGCCACTGTCAACCGCATGCCAGGCGCAGGAAACAGGCATCAAAGCCACGTCAGCACGCCCTCGAAGACGCCCACGAGCCAGGAACCGAGCGAGAATCCCGGCTCCACCGGATTGGCGATGAGGTCGACGCTGCCGACCGGCTGCCCGTCGTATGACAGGATGAGTTTGCCGACGGCTTCGCCGGGCTCGATGGGCGCGGCAATGACCTTCGGCAGGTCATACGAAATCGTATAATGCTCGGCAGATTCTCCCGGCAGCAGCGGATAATAGATATCCCCCGCCGGAACCACCTTGGTCCGCGAATGAACGCCGCCCTTGACCCAGACGTGACGCTTGCATGCGGAGGCCGTCGGCCCGGCAGCCATAGTCGTCTCAGCAAAGCCGTAATCCAGGATGCGCCGCATATCCTTGAAGCGGTCCTCTTCGCTCGCCGCATGCATGACCACGGCGATGAGCCTGACATCGCCGCGTTCCGCCGAAGCGGCCAGGCAGCCGCCGGCCGCCTTCGTCCAGCCCGTCTTGATGCCCGTGATGCCCTCATAGCGGCCCAGGAGCTCATTCGTGTTCTCCACGAGCAGCTGCTTGCCTGCAGGCTCTTCCCAGCGGATCGTGCGCTGCTGCTGGCGCACGATATCGCGGAACACGGGATTCCGCATGGCATACTGTGCCAGCCGTGCCATATCGTGAGGCGTCGAATAGTGGTCTTCATCCGTCAACCCGTTCGGATTCGCGAAATGCGTGCCGGTCATGCCGAGCTCCGCCGCTTTTTCATTCATGCGCGCGACAAAGTCGGGGACGCTGCCGTCCGCTGCTTCCGCAATGGCCACCGCCGCCCCGTTGTCCGATGCCATCATCATGCCGCGCAGGATTTCCTCAAAGCGCATCGTATCGCCCGCTGCGATTTGCAGCGGCGTATCCTCGGTCTGCGCCGCGAGCGGCGAAATCTTCACGAGGCTGTCGGGCGTCAGGCTGTTCATGCCCAGAATGCAGGTCATCATCTTCGTCATGCTGGCCGGATAATGGCGCTCCTCACCATGCTTCGACCAGAGCACGCGGCCCGTCTGCGCATCGATGAGGATGGCCGCATCCGCCGTAACCTCAGGCTCTTCCGCCTGCGCCAGCGAGGCCGGCAGCAACAGGAACAACAGGAAAAAGACGAGCAGGCCGGCCCGCCTGACGCAGCCCGCCCTATCACATAATCGAGGCATATCATACCCTCCCAGAAGTCGTTTTTTTCTTCACAAGAAAAACCTTCCCCAGCCGAGGAAGGTTTTCTGCGGATGATTCTATTATAACACGTCACGGCGTCCTGTCTATGCCTTCGGCATGGCCAGGCGCAGCGCATCGCCGATGGTTTCCGCCCCATAGAGCGAAATCCCTTCAATCGTATCCTTAAGCTGGCGGTAATTCTTCATAGGCAGGACGACGTGCTGGAAGCCCAGGCGTTTGGCTTCATGGATGCGCAGGTCCGCCTGGCTGACAGCCCGGACTTCGCCGGAGAGCCCGACCTCGCCGAAGACGATGGTCTTGGGCCGCAGCAGCCGGTTGGCAAAGCTCGAAGCCATGGCCACGCAGAGGCCGAGATCAGCCGCCGGCTCATCGATGCGGATGCCGCCGGCCACCTTGACGTAAACATCGCAGGCGCCGATTGAAAGATGGACGCGCTTCTCGAGCACGGCCAGCAGAAGCTGGATCCTCTTGACGTCGACGGAATCAGCCGTGCGGCGCGGCGGCACATACGGCGTGGGCGCCACGAGGGCCTGAAGCTCCACGAGCAGCGGCCGCGTGCCCTCGACGGTCGGCACGATGACCGTGCCGGAGTCCTGCTCGCGGTCCGACAAAAAGAGTTTCGAAGCATCGGGTACATCGACGAGCCCCACATCGCGCATCTCGAACAGACCGAGCTCGTTCGTGCTGCCAAAGCGGTTCTTGACCGCGCGCAGCACACGATACTCCGCATTGCGCTCCCCCTCGAAGTAGAGCACCGTATCGACGATATGCTCGAGGACGCGCGGTCCCGCGAGCGTGCCATCCTTCGTGACATGGCCGATGATAAACGCCGCGATGCCATTCGTCTTGGCAATGCGCAATAAATCGACGGAGCATTCGCGCACCTGGGAGACGGAGCCCGGCGCACTCTGCACATCGGGCTTGAATATGGTCTGGATGGAATCGATGACCAGAAGCTTCGGCTTTTCGGCAAGGATGTGCTGCTCAATCGTCTCGAGATTCGTCTCGCTGACGACGAGCAGGGAATCCGCCAGCGCGTGCAGACGGTCGGCCCGCATGCGCACCTGCCGCGTGCTCTCCTCACCGGTCACGTAAAGCACCTTGCGGCCGCCCCGCGCCACCTCGGCACAGACGCGCAGCGTCAGACTCGATTTGCCGACGCCGGGATCGCCGACGATGAGCACCATGGAGCCCGGAATGACGCCGCCGCCGAGCACGCGGTCAAGTTCGCCCGAGCCCGTCGCAAAGCGCGGCAGATCCTCAATGCGAACCTCGGCAATCGGCTGTGGCTTGCGCGCATCGGAGAGCCCGAGGCGCAGGCCTCCCGACGCCGGTTCCGGCGTCACCGTTTCCTCGACCATGGTATTCCAGGCACCACAGCCCGGACAGCGGCCGAGCCACTTCGGCGTATCGTACCCGCATTCCTGGCAGACATAGACGGTCTTCTTTTTCTTGGGCAATCGCGACACCTCACTTCTCTCTTGTCAGCAACTTCCGCACGAGGCGGATGGTCCAGCGGCCGAGCCAGACGACCGCCCAGATGAGATTCTGGCAGAAGTTCCAGAACCTTGCCCCATATCCTTCCGGCAGCAGCTTATTCCTTGGCATGGACGCCCCCTGCCGGCTGAGCCGCTTTTTCGTCCGTTTCATCCTTGTCCTCCCTGCGCGCAAACGTCAGCTCATCGCCGCTCTTGCGCACGAGGATGGTATCGCCGGAACGGAATTCGCGTGCGAGCAGCCGCTCGGCGATGCGGTCCTCGACGAGCTTCTGGATGGCCCGCTTCAGGGGACGGGCACCGTATTTGAAATCCGTGCCCTGTTCCACGAGTTTGTTCTTGGCCGCCGGGCTGATGTCGAGGCGGATGTCACGTTCCTGCAGGCGCTTGCGGACATCCCGCAGCAGGATATCCACGATGCGCTCGAGCTCGGCGCGGCCGAGTGGATGGAAGACGATGAGCTCATCGATGCGGTTGAGGAATTCCGGTTTGAACACATGGCGGATGGACTGCAGCACGCGTTTTCTCCCGGCTTCTTCTCCGTTGTCTCCGTCGTCGCCGCCTACGGCAAAGCCAAGTGAACCGCCCGTGCGGCGCAGGAGATCGGCGCCCGCATTGCTCGTCATGATGATGACCGTATTGCGGAAATCCACGGTCCTGCCCTTGCCATCCGTCAGGCGGCCATCGTCGAGGACCTGCAGCAGGATGTTGAAGACATCGGGATGCGCCTTCTCGATCTCGTCGAGCAGGATAATGGAATACGGCTTGCGGCGCACGGCATCCGTGAGCTGACCGCCTTCCTCATAGCCCACGTAGCCCGGAGGCGCACCGACCATGCGGGAAACTGCATACTTTTCCATGTACTCGGACATATCGAAGCGGATGATGGCATCTTCCGTGCCGAACAGGGCTTCCGACAGCGCCTTGGCAAGCTCCGTCTTGCCGACGCCCGTCGGTCCGAGGAACAGGAACGAGCCGATGGGACGCTTCGGATCCTTGAGCCCCGCCCGCGCGCGGCGCACCGCCTTGGAAACGGCTTCCACCGCTTCCTGCTGGCCGACGACGCGGCGCGCAAGGATCTTCTCCATATGCAGCAGCCGGTCGGATTCCTTGGCCGCAATCTGCCTGACGGGCACGCCCGTCCACTGCGCCACGACATCGGCAATGTCGTCAGCCCGCACGACAATGCGGCTCGTGCCGCGTTTCTCGAGCTTGCGCTTGGCTTCATCAAGCTCATCTTTCACAAGTTGGGCCTTGTCGCGAAGCTTCGCCGCGCGCTCGTAATCCTGCGCGGCAATGGCTGCCTCTTTATCACTCTGCAGCTTGTCGAGTCTGGCACGCACGTCCTTCAGGTGATCCGGCTGAGCCACCTGCTTCATGCGGACCTTGGAAGCGGCTTCATCCATAAGGTCGATGGCCTTATCCGGCAGAAAGCGGTCCGTGATGTACCGCTGCGAAAGGCGCACGGCCGCATCAATGGCCTCGTCCTCGATATGCGCACGGTGGAAATCCTCATACTTGGGACGCAGGCCATACAAAATCTTCTTGGCATCTTCCTCATCGGGCTCCTCGACCATGATGGTCTGGAACCTTCTGGAAAGGGCTGCATCCTTTTCCAGATGCTTCTTGTATTCGTCAAGCGTCGTTGCACCGATGATCTGAATCTCGCCGCGCGAGAGCGCCGGCTTCAGGATATTGGCCGCATCGAGTGCGCCCTCCGCCGCACCGGCGCCGATGAGCGTGTGCATCTCATCGATGAACAGGATGATGCTGCCATCCTTACGGATCTCGTCGATGAGCCCCTTGAGGCGTTCCTCAAACTCACCACGATACTTGGCACCAGCCACGAGCGAAGCCATCGAGAGCGAGATGACTTTCTTGTCGCGCAGCATGTACGGGACGGTGCCTTCCACAATGCGCTGCGCCAGCCCCTCAGCGATGGCCGTCTTGCCGACGCCCGGCTCGCCGATGAGGATGGGATTGTTCTTCGTGCGACGCGAAAGAATCTGAACGACGCGCTGGATTTCCTTGTCGCGGCCGATGACGGGGTCCATATGGCCCTCTTTGGCCACATCGTTGAGGTTGCGGCCGAAGCGCTCCACCATCATCGGCTGATGCGTGCGGCCGCGCGCCTCACCGCGGCCGGCTGAGGCCTCGCCGTCGCCTTCAGGATGCGGGCTGTCGATGCGCGCCAGCACCTCATCCTGCAGGGCGTCGAAATCCACGCCCAGGCTGATGAGGAGTTCCGTCGCCGCTCCCTCCGTTTCCTCGAGCAGGGCCAGCAGGATATGTTCCGTGCCGATGTAATTATGGCGAAGGCTCTGTGCCTCCTCGACGGCCCCTTCCATGACGCGCTTGGCCCGCGGCGTATAGTAGGGATTGTCCGACGGATAATCCGTCTCGCCGGACACCATTGCCTCTACCCTCTGCATGACGGTGTCGAAGTTCAGTCCGACTGCTGACAGCGCCTCATAGGCCACGCTGCCCTCCTCATGCAGGAGGCCCAGCAGGATATGCTCCGTGCCGATGTAGTCCTGTTCGAGATTGCGCGACACGTACTGCGCGAATTCGATGGCCTTGATGGCACGGCTGGTAAAATGATTGCGATAATTCATTTTGGAGCCTCCTGGCCGCGGGCATGTGCCAGAAGTGCCTGGCGCACATGATTGGCCCGCAGCCTGTCTATTTCATGTTTGGATAAATTCTCATTCTCTGCAACATTCTGCAGGTAGCTCGTGCGGCTGCTGATGAGGATCTCGGCGAAGCAATCGGCCGCGACCTCGTTGATGAGCTTGAGATCGATGCCAAGGCGCACCTTCGATAAGAGTTCCAAGACCTCCTGTTCCGACAGCAGGCGCGCGTAGCGCAGCGTGCCATAGGCACGCCATACCTCATCTTCGAGGCGTTCCTTCATGTAGAGGGCCAGGGCCTTGCGCGCCTGGCGCTCATGGGAAACGATCTCCATGACAGCCGTCTTGAGGTTCTCGATGATCTCATTCTCCGAGAAGCCCAGCGTCAGCTGATTGGAAATCTGGAACAGATTGCCGAAACGTTCTTTCTCGTCACCGTACACGCTGCGGATGGCCAGGCCAAGCTGCGGCGAGATGTTGACGATACTCTCGATATTGTGCGTGAAGACGAGTCCCGGCAGATGCAGCAGCACTGACGCGCGCAGACCCGTGCCGAGGTTCGTCGGGCACGAGGTCAAATAGCCCATCTTCTCATCAAAGGCAATATCGAGCTTGTCTTCAATCATATCATCGATATGCGAGGCCTTGGCAAACGGCGTATCGAGGTCGAGCCCCGGCGCCATGCACTGGATGCGCAGGTGATCCTCCTCATTGATCATGATGCTCGTGCGGCAGTCTTCGGTGATGAACGCCACGCGATGCTGCGGATTCTGGATGAAGTTGTTGCTGATGAGCTGCTTCTCCACGAGCACATCGCGCTGCAGCGGACTCAGGCGCTCCATATCGAGCAAATCAAAATCCTGCTGCAGATCCGCGGCAATGCCCGGCAGGATCTTCTCGACCTGCAGGCGCACCTCGGCGAGCTGGTTGAAATCCGCCCGGTTCGGGAACGGCACCTGACGGAAGTTGCGGGCCAAGCGGATCCGGCTTGCGAGCACGACATCGCTCTCCCTGCCCTCAGCGGCCAGCCAGGAAAGGCTGCTGTCGCGCAAAAGCGTATTAACGGACATCGGCACGGCCCCCTTCCTTCTCCTCCAGTTCCTTCTCGAGCAGCCGCACGCGGTCGCGCAGCTCTGCGGCTTTCTCATACTCTTCCTGCGCGACGCACTCCTTGAGCGCCCGGCGCAGCGTCTCGATCTCATGTTTCTTCTCGAGGCGGCCGCCGCTGCGGTGCGGGATCTTGCCGCTGTGCGTGCTCGAGCCGTGAATGCGGCGCAGCAGCGGCTCCAGCTGACGGCGGAACGTACTGTAACAGACGCTGCAGCCGATCTTGCCCGTCTGCTGGAAATCGCGGTAACTCATGCCACAGTTCGGGCAGACCAGTTCCGTCACCTGTTCCTTTGTGCGCTCCGCGGCGCCCGTATCGGCGCTGAAAACGCCCTTGAGGAAGTCATTCATCGATACGTTCTTCCTGCGCTGCGGTTCCACGAGGAATTCGCTGTAATTCGCCGCGCATTCCTCACAAAGATTCTTCTCGACACGGCCATTCGGGCCGATCTGCGTAATATGGACAACGGCCCGGTTACGGCCGCAATCATCGCATAACATCATGCGTTCCCCCTTTACCAGGTATTCTCTCTGCTACGATATCCTACGGGAAATCGCGATCTACGAAAAATTCTCCACCGTCATCAGCATGGCCTTGAGCAGATGAACGCGCTCCTTGGCAGACATGCCCTCCGACTGATACACCGACGTCACGACCTGCATCATCAGCGCTGCCTCGCGGTTCGTGATCATCTCGTGCTGCAGAAGATACCGGACCATCGACTGCACCGTCTGGTAATCCGTATCCTCCTTAATCTTCTCTATCATATCCTGATAGACGAGATTCTTCAGAGGCACCTGCACGATGCGGATATAGCCGCCGAGACCGCGGCGCGACTCTACGACAAAGCCCTTTGCCGGCGTGAAGCGCGTGGACAGCACATAACTGATCTGGGACGGAGCACAGGAAATCTCGTCCGCGATATCCGTGCGCCGCAGCTCCACCTTGCCGTCCTGCTTCGTCGCAAGCTGACGCAAGATATACGCTTCAATCAAATCTGCAATATTACTCACGATAATCACCTTCACTTGCAATTGACTATTTGACTATTAGTTTCCTATATTATATTTGATTTTTTGACTTTCTGCAAGTAGAAAATACATGCGTGAAAAAAGCCGCATGAGCAACACTCTGCTCATGCGGCTGAAATCCTTACTGGAGTGCCTCTTTGAGGACTTCCATATTCTTCTTCATCGCATCGATATAGGCATCCATCGCCTGCTCGTTCGCCTCTCCCGTCACCACGGGATCAAGCTGATAGACCTTTGCGCCCGTCTCAGCGGCAATCGTCTTCGCCGCTGACGGCGAATACTGCGGCTCCGTAAAGAGCACCTTGACCGGCAGCGCATTCACCTGGCGGATGGTTTCCTCAAGTTCCTGAGGCGTCGGCTCCGTCCCCGGCTCGCGCTCAATCACGCTGACCACGTTGAGCTTGAATTCCTTGGCCAGGTACGGGAAAGCCTCGTGGAACGTCACGATATCCTTGTGCGGCAGGTTGTCGAGCTCCTCGTGCATCTGCGTGCGCAGCTTGTCGAGCTTTGTCACGTAATCGAGCGCATTCTTACGGTAAGCATCAGCATGTGCCGGGTCTGCCTCGCAGAGCTGGCTCGTGATGGCCTTGACCTGCTCAATGCTGTACGTCACGCTGAGCCAGACATGCGGATTCTCCTCATCGCCATCCTTGAGCAGGTTAATCTCATCTGACTTCGAGGCATCGATGATCTTGAGATTCTTCTGCTGCTTGACGACCTTGTCGAGGAAGCTCTCCATGCCGGCGCCGTTGACGACGAAAGCATCGGCCTTCTCAAGCGTCTTCATGTCTTCCGTCGTCAGCTGGTAATCGTGCAGGCAGCCCGTCTGCGGCTTCGTCATGTTGACGACCTCGACGCCATCCACGCCCTTCGTGATGTTGATGACATCGATATACATCGGATAGAACGACGTGACAATGCGGAACGCCTTCTTGTCGCTGCCCCCCTGCTTCGTGCTGCCGCAGCCCGCCACGAGGACGACGAGCAGCAGGCAGAGGACCAGGCTCATGATTCGTTTCAAAAAAATTCTCCCTTCTTTTGTAAAAGAGGAGCGCCGGCAATGCTCTTGCCTGCGCTCTTGAAATTCCATCTCAATTATATTTTTATTGTAGCAGCTTTGTCAAGCGTTTCGCGTGCCTGCCGGATGATCCGCTCGATGATCACGGCCGCCGGCTCAATGGCGGTGAGCGGTGTCAGGCTCTGACCGGCCTGCATCATGCCGTGCTCCACATCGCCGTCGACGGCTGCCAGCCGGTTCGTGCCCGTGGCCATCTTGAGGAGCGTATCCTTATCCGTTTCTCCGGCGAGCTCCAGCTCGACAAAATGCTCCGCGAAAAGATTGCGCAGGCCGCGCACGGCGCCGCCGATGGTCAGGCCCGTCACGATGCTGTCGGTATCCGTCGCCTCGAGCAGTTTCTGCTTCATATTCGGATGTGCGGGGCATTCCTGCGCCACGAGGAAGCGCGTGCCCATCTGCACGCCCGCTGCGCCCATCAAGAGCGCCGCAGCCAGGCCGCGGCCATCGGCAAAGCCGCCCGCCATGATGACGGGGATATGCATTTCGGGGATGACCTGCGTCATGAGCGGCAGCGTGCAGAGCGTGCCGATGTGGCCGCCGGCCTCCATGCCCTCGACGACGATTGCGTCAGCCCCCTTCGCCTCGACGCGCTTTGCCAGGCGCAGATTCGGCACCACGGGAATGACCTTGACACCCGCTTCGTGCAGTTTATCAAAATACGGCACGGGGTTGCCGGCACCGAGGGTCACGAAAGCCGGCTTCTCCCGGCAGATGACCTCGACAATCTCCTCTTTGTTCGGAGCCATGAGCATGACATTGACGCCAAACGGCTTGTCCGTGAGCGTCCGGCAGCGGCGAATCTCCTGCTCCGTATATTCCGTTGTGCGTCCGCCCGTCGAGATGATGCCGGCACCGCCCGCATTCGATACGGCCGCAGCCAGGCCTGCATCCGAGATCCAGGCCATGCCGCCCTGGATGATGGGATAGCGGATCCCCAGAAGTTCAGTCAAACGTGTCGCCATGATAAGCCTCCTTATGTGAATGACTTGTATAAATGGATACGAAAAAGGGCTGCCGGCACCCGGTATTTGCCCGATGCGGCAGCCCCATGCTATAGCGATCAGCCGAGGATGACGAGAGAATCGTGAACCTTGACGCTCTGGCCAGCCGTGACGTTGAACGTCTTGACCGTGCCGTCCGTGTCAGCCGTGATCTCATTCTGCATCTTCATGGCCTCGAGGATCAGCAGGACATCGCCGGCCTTGACAGCCTGGCCTTCCTGAGCGACGAGCTTGACGATCTTGCCCGGCATCGGAGCATCGATGGAATGCTCACCAGCGCCGGCAGCGACAGCAGCCTTGGCCGGTGCAGCCGGTGCAGCCGGAGCTTTCGGAGCCGGAGCAGCCTTCGGTGCAGCTGCTTTCGGAGCAGCAGCCGGAGCAGCCTTTACTTCTTCTACTTCTACTTCATAGGACGTGCCATTTACCGTGATATTGAACTTTTTCATTGAACTTTCCTCCAAGTTATCTGTAATCCATCATGGATGACGCATCAGCTTCAGCGGCGGCCGCCGCGGGCAGCCAGGGCCCAGGCGTTGCTCGTGCGCTTGATGCGGACGGCGATGACACGATTGCCGGTCATCATCTGGACAGCAGCCGAAATCGCAGCAACGACTTCCGGGCTGACCTCTTTTGCATCAATTTTCAAGTTGCTCACCCCTCAATCAAAGCGGAATATTGCCGTGCTTCTTGGCAGGGCCGACCTCACGCTTGCTGGCAAGGGCGTTGAGGGCCGTGATGATGCAGGGGCGCGTCTCCTTCGGCTCGATGACCATATCGACGTAGCCGCGCTCAGCCGCAACGTACGGCGTAGCAAAGTTCTCGACGTATTCCTTCGTCTTTGCTTCCTTGTCCGGATCCTTGCGGAAGATGATGTTGGCTGCACCAGCCGGACCCATGACAGCGATCTCAGCCGTCGGCCATGCCATGACCTGATCAGCACCGAGCTCGCGGCAGCACATGGCGATGTAGGAGCCGCCGTATGCCTTGCGCGTGATGACCGTGACCTTCGGCACCGTCGCCTCGCTGTACGCGTAGAGCATCTTGGCGCCGTGGCGGATGATGCCGTTGTGCTCCTGATCGACACCCGGCAGGAAGCCCGGTACATCGACGAGGTTGACGAGCGGGATGTTGAAGGCATCGCAGAAGCGGATGAAGCGTGCCGCCTTATCGGATGCATCGACATCGAGGCAGCCGGCCATGACGTTCGGCTGGTTGGCGATGATACCAACGCTGCGGCCGTCGAAGCGTGCGAAGCAGCAGATGATGTTCGTGGCGAAATGCTCATGCACTTCGTAGAATTCACCGTTATCGACGAGCGAACGGATGACATCCTTCATATCGTACGGCATGTTCGGATTGTCCGGGATGATGGTGTTGAGGCTCTCATCCTGGCGGTCCGGATCATCACCCGTCTCGACGACCGGTGCATCTTCCATGTTGTTGCTCGGCAGGAAGGACAGCAGGTAACGGATCTGCTTGATGCAGTCCTCTTCGTTCTCTGCCGCGAAGTGAGCGACACCGCTTCTCGTGTTGTGCGTCATCGCACCGCCGAGCTGCTCTGCCGTGACTTCCTCAGCCGTAACGGATTTGATGACGGCCGGGCCCGTGATGAACATCTGGCTCGTGTTCTTGACCATGTAGATGAAATCTGTGATGGCCGGGCTGTAAACAGCACCGCCGGCGCACGGTCCCATGATGACGGAGATCTGCGGGATGACGCCCGAAGAAGCCGTATTGCGGTAGAAAATGCCGCCAAAGCCCGAGAGGGCATCGACTGCTTCCTGGATGCGGGCACCGCCGGAATCGTTGATGCCGATGCAGGGTGCGCCCATCTTGAGAGCCAGATCCTGGACTTTCCAGATCTTATGCGCGTGCTTCTCGCCGAGCGAACCGCCCGAAACCGTGAAGTCCTGTGCATAAGCATAGACGAGGCGTCCGTCGATCGTGCCGTAGCCCGTGACAACACCTTCACCAGGCATTTCCTTTTTCTCCATGCCGAAGTTCGTGCAGCGATGCTTCATGAACATATCGAGTTCAACAAACGTGCCCTCATCGAACAGCATGTTGATGCGTTCACGAGCCGTCAGTTTGCCCTTTTGATGCTGCTTGTCAATGCGAGCCTGACCGCCACCCAATCTGATGTGTGCTTTTTTCGCATTCATCAGGTCAATTTTTTCCTGAACAGTAGCCATTATATACCTCCTAATGTAAAGCATATCGCTTTGTTCTTGCAAGTTCTATTTTGCACGATTTACGTGAAAAATGCAAGGATTTATCACCAAGTGATAAAACTTAGTCGCGCTGGCAGAGCTCGAGGAGGACGCCGTGGGAAGCTTTCGGATGAACAAATGCGATCTTGGCACCGCCTGCACCCTTGCGCGGCTTCTCATCGATAAGGCGTACGCCCTTCTCCTTGAGATCTGCCAGAGCAGCCTCGAGGTCATCGACGCGCAGAGCGATGTGCTGAATGCCGCCGCGTCCCTTGTTCTTCTCGATGAATTTCGCGATTGGGGATTCCTCATCCGTAGCAGCCAGCAGCTCGATCTCGCTGCCATTCGGCGTCGGGAAGAAGCCCGTCGTGACCTTCTGCTCCGCAACCGTCTCTTCGCCGTTGGCCGGCAGGCCAAGTGCTTCCGTCCAGAATGCACCGACTTCCTTGAGATCCGTGACAGCAATACCGATATGGTCGACACCTAAAACCTTGAACATAATGGTTTCCTCCTCCAAAATCACTAAACTCTCGTTATTTCAGCATTTCCTGAAGCAGCTCCCCGACTACGGAGTACGGGTCTGTCTCATGATGCTTGATCTTCTCGACGTAGCCATCAAGCCTGCCCGTCGCGACAATCTTGTTCTTGACGTAGCGTCCGATACTGCTCTCGAGGATATCGAGCATTTCATCGCGCGTGCGCTTCGTGCGGCGCCAGGAAAGTTCGCCGTCGCCTTCGATATGGACGCGATGCTTGTGGATGCTTTCAAGCAGTACATCAATGCCCTCATTCTGATTGGCGACCACTTTGTCGATGGACGGACGCCAGCCCGTCGTCGGTGCCATGATGGCGGCCGACAGATGATGGAACTGATCCTGCAGGGCCTTCTTCGTCTCATCCGAAGTCATCATGGTATTCGCATCGAGATCGAGCATCATGTTGAGCTCACGCACGAGCTTGTCGGCTCCGTCGTGATCGGCCTTGTTGACGCAGAACACGTCGCCGATTTCGAGGATACCGGCCTTGATGGCCTGAATGTCATCGCCCATGCCGGGGATCAGCACGACTACCGTCGTATCAGCGGCCTTGACGATATCGACCTCGGACTGGCCGACACCGACCGTCTCGACGATGATGATATCCTTGCCGAAGGCATCCATGGCCTTGACGGCATCGGCCGTCTTATGGGACAGTCCGCCGAGGCTGCCGCGCGTGCCCATGCTGCGGATGAATACACCCGCATCAAGCGTCAGGCCGTTCATGCGGATGCGGTCGCCGAGAATGGCACCGCCCGTGAACGGGCTCGTCGGATCCACGGCGATGATACCCACCGTCTTGCCCTGTGAGCGATACGCCCTGGCAATCTTATCGGTCAATGTGCTCTTGCCGGCACCAGGAGGGCCGGTAATGCCCAGGACATAAGCATGGCCCGTGTGCGGATAGATCTCCTTCATGATATCCGTCGCTTCCTCGTATTCATTCTCGATGGCCGTGATGGCACGGGAAAGCGCCAGACGGTTGCCCGCCAAAAGCTCCTTTGCTATATCCAAGACCTCACCACCTTTCTCATGATTCAATCGTCAACCATCCAAACGCCTGTCGTTTACAGATGGCTGCAATAAAATAGTGCTGGCAGCAAGGGGCCAAGATTCCCATCGGCCCCAGGCTCCCAACACTTATGCTTACGCTTTTACATGTTCTTTGATGAAGTTGACAACGTCGCCCGTCGGCGTGCCCGGCGTGAAGACCTCGGCAATGCCGGCTTCCTTGAGGGCCGGGATATCAGCCTCAGGAATGACGCCGCCGCCGATGATCAGGACATCGTTCATGCCTTCCTTGCGGACGAGGTCGACGACTTTCGGGAAGAGATGGCCGTGTGCACCGGAGAGGATGCTCATCGCAATGACGTTGACATCTTCCTGCAGGGCAGCTTCAGCAATCTGTTCCGGCGTCTGGCGCAGGCCCGTATAGATGACCTCGAAGCCAGCATCACGCAGCGCGCGGGCAACGACCTTTGCACCGCGGTCATGGCCGTCAAGGCCCGGTTTTGCAACTAATACTCTGATTTTCTTTTCCATTTCGATTCCTCCAAACTATCGCACAAGGCGATACGTGTACGCAAGATTCCTGCGGCAGATGACAGCTTAAAGGCTGACATGTGCCTCGTATTCACCGAATACTTCACGCATGACGTTGCAGATCTCGCCGAGGGTTGCATACGTCTTGACAGCAGCCAGGATATGCGGCATGAGGTTTTCATGCTCGTCCTCGCAGGCAGCCTTGAGGTCAGCCAGTGCAGCCTTGACTGCTTCGTTGTCGCGTTTTGCCTTCATGGCCTCGACTTTGGCCTTCTGGCGCTCGCCGACAGCTTCATCAACCTTCAGCAGGTCTTTTGGAGGTTCTTCGTTTTCCATCTGGAACTTGTTGACGCCGACAATCGTGCGGGCACCGGACTCAACGTCCATCTGCCACTTGTAAGCGCTGTCCTGGATTTCCTTCTGGATGTAGCCCTTCTCGATGGCAGCAACGGCGCCGCCCATCTCGTCAATCTTCTTAATGTAGTCCCAAGCCTCAGCCTCGATCTTGTTCGTCATGGCCTCGACATAGTAGGAGCCAGCCAGCGGATCGATGACATCGGCCAGGCCGCTTTCGTAAGCGACGATCTGCTGCGTGCGCAGAGCGATCGTGACGGATTCCTGCGTCGGCAGAGCAAGTGCTTCATCGCGGGAGTTCGTGTGCAGGGACTGCGTGCCGCCCATAACAGCAGCGGCCGTCTGCAGAGCAACGCGGACGATGTTGTTGTTCGGCTGCTGAGCCGTCAGCATGGAACCAGCCGTCTGAGTATGGAAGCGCAGCTTCATGGACTTGTCCTTCTGAGCATGGAAGCGCTCTTTCATGACCTTGGCCCAGATACGGCGGGACGCACGGAACTTCGCAACTTCTTCCAGCACATTGTTGTGTGCATTCCAGAAGAAGGACAGACGGCCGGCGAAATCGTCGATGTGCAGGCCAGCCTTGAGAGCTGCCTCGCAGTAAGCGATACCATCGGCAATCGTGAAGGCGATTTCCTGTGCAGCCGTCGAACCAGCCTCACGGATATGGTAGCCGGAAATGGAGATTGTATTCCATTTCGGTACGTATTTCGAGCAATATTCAAAGATATTCGTGATCAGACGCATCGACGGACGCGGCGGGAAGATGTACGTGCCGCGGGCCGAATACTCCTTGAGGATATCGTTCTGAATCGTGCCGCGCAGCTGGTCAGCCGGAACACCCTGCTTCTCAGCAACAGCGATGTACATGGCGAGCAGGACCGAAGCCGGTGCATTGATCGTCATGGACGTGGAAACCTTGCCCAGATCGATCTTGTCGAACAGCGTCTCCATATCAGCCAGCGAATCGATGGCAACACCGACCTTGCCGACCTCGCCCTCTGCAATCGGGTCCGTGGAATCGTAACCGATCTGCGTCGGCAGGTCGAAGGCGCAGGAAAGGCCCGTGGCGCCATTCTCAATCAGCATGCGGTAGCGCTTGTTGGATTCCTCAGCCGTCGAGAAACCTGCGTACATGCGCATCGTCCAGAAGCGGCCGCGGTACATCGTCGGCTGTACGCCGCGCGTATACGGATAAACGCCTGGGAAGCTGAGTTCCTCTGCATAGTCCTCATCCTTGATGTCGAGCGGCGTATAGAGGCGCTGCTCCGGAAGATGCGGACGCTCCGGGAAGCGGGCGATTGCTTTTTCGACGCTGGCTTTGTATTTTTCAAGCTCAGCCTGGATTTTTTCATTGCTCATAGTGGAAATCCTCCTGACTTCATTCCAGTCATTCTCTATGTAAATGTATCTTGAGATTGATGGCTTATTTCATCGTGCCGTCCTTCAGGAATTTCTCGTGGAACGAGAATGCTTCCTCGAGGATATGCGGCGTATGATTGTGCTTCGTGGCGGCATCTGCACGCTGGAAGTAATCGAGCAGCTGTGGACGGTAATCCGGATGAGCACAGTTGTTGATGATCTCAAGCGCACGCTCGCGCGGAGCCTTGCCGCGCAGGTCAGCAATGCCCTGCTCCGTGACGATGATATCGACATCGTGTTCCGTGTGGTCGATGTGCGAGCAGAACGGGACAACCGAGGAGATCTTGCCATCCTTGGCTACCGACGGCGTGTAGAAGATGGTCAGGTAAGCATTGCGTGCGAAATCGCCGCTGCCGCCGATGCCGTTCATCATCTTCGTGCCCGTGATATGGGTCGAGTTGACGTTGCCGTAGATATCGACCTCGATGGCCGTATTCATGGCGATGACGCCGAGACGATGGACGACTTCCGGACTGTTGGAGATTTCCTCCGGGCGCAGCAGCAGATATTTCTTGTACTTTGCCACATCTTTGTAGAAGCGTGCCAGGCCCTCAGGCGACGGCGAGAAGGCCGTGCCGGAAGCGAAATTCAGCTTGCCCGCATCGATGAGGTCGAGCATGCCGTCCTGGATGACTTCGGTGTAAACAGTCAGATCCTTGAGGTCCGAATCGACGAAACCTGCGATGACGGCATTGGCGACATTGCCGACACCCGACTGCAGCGGCAGCAGGTTCTTCGGCATGCGGCCCGCATCGATCTCCTTCTGCAGGAAGTCGAGCGTAAAGGCCGACATCTTCTTGGAGTTCTCGTCGATGGCCGACAGGGAACGCGTGTGATCCTTGATATCGCAGGGAACGATGTACTTGATCTTCTCCGGCGTGCACGGGATGTACGGCGTGCCGACGCGGTCATCTGCCTTGACGATTGGGATTGGCAGACGGTTTGGCGGGTCGAGCGGGATGTAGACATCGTGCATGCCCTCGAGCTCGAGCGGCTGAGATACGTTGACCTCAACGATGACGGTATCGGCCGACTGCACGTAGGAAGCGGCGTTGCCGAGAGACGTCGTCGGGATGATGTTGCCCTCTTCCGTGATGGCACATGCCTCGACGATGGCTACATCGATCTTGCCGAGATAGCCGCAGCGGCTCAGCTGAGCCGATTCCGAAAGATGCAGGTCGAGATAATCGACCGAGCCATCGTTGATCTCACTGCGGAGCACCTTGTCCGTCTGATACGGCAGACGTTTCTTGATGCCGTGTACGGAAGCCAGGACATCATCGAGCTCCGGGCCCGTCGATGCACCCGTCCACAGATTAATCGTAAACGGTTCTTTCTTCATGCGCTCTGCCAGAGCAATCGGCACAGCTTTTGGATAAGCAGAAGCTGTGAATCCGCTCGTCGCAACATTCATGCCAGGTTTGATGAATGCGGCAGCTTCTTCGGCAGTCACAATCTTCTCCTGCAGGGACTTGTTACGCACGCGATCGAGAATATCAATCATCAGAAAACCTCCCCCATCGATATCGGGATTCCCCTTCGTAAAAAAACAGTAAAAGCATGGATACGATACAACAATGGTCTTCGCCCCCGTGCTTCACAAACGAGAGTTTGAGAAAATTATAACACAAGGTTATCATAACGATAGTCTATAATCATAGGTTATCGTATTGTTATGTATCAATTATGCCTCATGCCTAAGAATACCACGAAAAAGACGTGCCGTCAATACAGTCTGATTGACGGCACGTCCGTGAGTACGTGACGATATTCACTTTCTCGTAATGTGGTACGAAAGGCTGCTGAGCCCGATGGACAGATCTTCATTGACGATATGCATCGTTTCGGGGACCTTCATCTTGATGGGGGCAAAATTCCAGATGCCCTTGACACCGGCAGCGACAAGCTGGTCGGCCACGCCCTGTGCAAAAGCAGCCGGAACGGCGATAATGCCGATCTGGATATTGCGTTCCTTGACAACCCTCTTGAGATTGCGGATATCCTCCACCTTGACATGGTTGACGATCGTGCCGATGACATTCGGGTCCTGATCGAAAAGGGCCACGAGATTGAAGCCCAGCGTTACGAAATTCTGGTAGTTGGCGAGCGCCGCGCCGAGATGACCGATGCCGACAACCGCGATATTCCAATGGTTGTTGAGGCCCAGTATCTCGCCCACATTGCGCTTGAGCTCATTGACGTAGTACCCGACGCCCTTCTTGCCGAACTGGCCGAAGGAAGCGAGATCCTTGCGGATCTGCTCCGGCGTGATGCCGAGACGGCGTCCGAGATCCTCGGAAGAAATGATATCCCGCCCCTCGTCCTGCACGAGCCGCAGGGTGCGGAAATATAACGGCAGGCGGTCAATGGTCGCCTTGGATATGCTTGTCTGTTCCTTCATGCGCATCCTCCTTCTCTTGCGTTTCAGGCGCATCTGCCTGCTCATCTGATGCTTCTTCTGCATCCGGTGAACTGGCTGTCTCTTCGGCATCGGCCGCATCAGCCACAGCATCTGCATCATCTGCACCGTCTTTGGCTGCTTTGTCGGCTTTATCGGCTGTGTCGGTTTTGTCCTCGGCAGCCTGTTCCTCTGCCTGCGCAGCCGCATCGCCGTCAGCCGTGTCGCTGGGCTGCGGCGCAGCCGGGTCCTGCGCATCAGCCGTTTCCTGCGCGTCAGACTTCTTTACCGAAGCCTCCTCGATGATGGCGGCAATGTCTTCGGCCGAGATGGTCACATGGCCGTCGTCAGCCGGCTTTTTGCCAGCTTGTTCCTGCGGTGCCTCGGTTTTCTCCGAAGCAGCCTCGGTTTTTGTTTCAGGTGCCGTTGTATTTTCTGAATTTGCATCTTTTTCCGCCACAAATTCTTCCGTGGACGGCCCATGCGCCTGCCACAGAGAGGATACACGCGTACCGATGGCACGCAGCTTCTCCTCATCCAGGCCGAACGGCAGGGCCTGCTTCTCCTCATCGGCAGCCGGCCGACTCAGGAAGGAGAGCGCACCGATCAGAGCGGCAATCATCCAGAGCACCATCGACGACGGGATGTTGAAGAGCAGGTCATCCGTCAGGCCATTGAGCGCCACCGACAAGACGGCAAGCCCCAGGCCGAGGGACAGACCGCGCAGCAGGCGCTGCTCCCCCTCCTTCTCCCTGCCGCCGAACGGCTGGTGCAGGGCCAGGAACATCGTGCCGAAGAAGAACCAGAAGAACGCCACTGCGCCGGGAATACCGATCTCCGCCATGTAATTCAGGTAGATGTTATGCGCATGGACAATGAGGATATCCGCGCCCTGCAGATAGAAATCGTATTCCGGATAAACCATCCAGTAGGCTCCCCAGCCAATGCCGAGGAAGGGATGGTCCTGGATCATGGCCACTGTGCTCTCCCAGAAAGCCAGGCGCATCTCCGTCGACGTATCGACCTTCGTGAACACAGAGGTCAGCCGCTCGTAGAGCACCGGATCAGCAGCGAGCAGCAGTGCGCCGACAACCACGCAGGCGAGCAGCACGCGACGGTCCTTCAAAGCGCCGTAGCCCGCGAGAATCACCGCGATGACCAGGCAGGCACCGCGCGCATACGTCATGGCCAGGCAGGCCGCAGCCGCCAGCATGAAGACGCCGAATATCGTGCGCATCTTCCGCTCCCCGGCATGCATGAAGAGGCCGAAAGCCAGACAGATGACGATATCGAGATACCCCGCCAGGATGTTGGGGTTCTCCCAGGTCGAGAACACGCGCTTCCGGAGTTCCGGGAAGGCGTCGCCATCGACCCATTTCATCGAACTGATATCGATGCCGAACAGGAACTGGTAATATCCGTAAAGGATGACCAGTACGGCAGAAACGCCGGCCACGCGCAGCATGATTTTCATCTGCTGCGGCTGCCGGACATTCTGCCCGATTAAAAGATACGTCAGCACGTATACGCCGACAAGATTGTAGTAATTGTAGAAACTGAACGCCCGGTTTGGCGAAGCCAGCACCGACAGGGCGCTGATGACCACGAAGAGCATAGCCGGCACGTCAAAGGGCAGATGACGGAAATGGAATTCCTCATCCTTCCAGAGACGGAGCCCCGTCGCGATGCTCGCGATCAGGAGAGCTGCCGTCGCCGCGCCCGGCGAAAGCGGCAGCAGGAATACCTCAGCGAGCAGGCCATACCAGGCAATCGCCCGGATGCGGCGGCGCCGCCGCTCACGCATGATGGCCCGGCGTTTCTGACGGATATGTACCGATGTCTGATTATCCTCCATGACCTCAATCCTTTCGTGCGAGCAGCATCTGGCGCACTCCGCCGACGAGGTACAGAGACCCCGCAATGACGAGGAGGCGCTCCTTATTCGCCAGTTCCAGGGCACGCCGCAAGGCCTCGCGGTTATCCGCGAAGGACTCGACATGCTGGACGGCCGGTGCCACGCGGCGCAGCAGATCGTCCGCGCTGTCCGCGCGTTCTGACTGCGGCATGGTCACGACGACGGTATCCGTTGGGCGCAAAAGGATATCGAGCATCGTGTCGATGTCCTTGTCCTTCAGGATGCCGAGCAGCAGCACGCGCTGCTCAGCGGGGAAAATATCATCGAGGCTCTGGCGCAGCACGCGCATGCCGGCCGGATTATGAGCACCGTCAATGAGGACCTTCTGCCCGGAAAGCTCGATGAACTCAAAGCGTGCCGGCCAGCTCACGATGCGCAGGGCCTCGCGGACATGCGTGATCGTGATGCGTTCATCGATGTTGTGCAGGAGCGTGCAGGTCATGACAGCGAGCGAACTGTTCTCCACCTGATGGCGACCCAGCAGATGGAGTTCATACGGCTCCTTGTCGACCCCCAGCAGCTCGGAGGTAAATTCCAGCTTCTGCGTGCGCCCGTCACAGGACAGGAAACGCGAGGAGAAATCCTCACCGGCCACGAAGATATCGGCATTCTTTTCCTCAGCCCGGCTGCGGATGATGGCGAGCGGCTCGCCCGTGGCCGCCGTGACCACCGGCACGCCCTCCTTGATGATGCCCGCCTTGTTCTCCGCGATGCTTGCAAGCGTACCGCCCAGCTTATCCGCGTGCTCAAACGTGACATTCGTGATGACCGATACCTCCGGCGTGATGACATTCGTCGAATCGAGCGTGCCGCCGAGGCCCACCTCGATGACAGCGTATTCGACCTGGCACTTGGCGAAATAGTAAAAGCCCAGGGCCGTCAGGACCTCGAACTGCGTCGGATACTCACCGCCTTCCGCCGTCATCTGCTCCGCCTTCTCACGGATGAGCGCCACGCCGTCAGCAAACTCCTGCTCGCTGATGGCCTGACCGTCCACGCGGATGCGCTCCGTATAGGAGACAAGATGCGGCGAACTGTAAAAGCCCGTATGGATGCCGCTGCGGCGCAGGATGCCTTCGAGCATGGCCGAGACAGAACCCTTGCCATTCGTTCCCGTCACATGGATCGTGCGGTAACGGTCCTGCGGCTCCCCCAGTAGCTCCAGCAGCCTGGTGATGCGGCTGAGTCCGAGCCGGATGCCAAAAATCTTCAGCCCTTCCAGATAGGAAATGGCTTCCTGATAATTCATATCACGTCGCTCCATTTCTCAAAGCTTGGCAAGATCCTGGATACGTCCCTCGACAGCCTGCTTCTTCTCCTCATAGCCGGCGAGCTTCTCGCGCTCCTTGGCGACGACAGCCTCCGGGGCCTTCTTGAGGAAGCCCTCGTTGCTGAGCTTGCCCGTGAGGCGCTTGATCTCCTTCTCGAGCTTGTCTAGTTCCTTCTGCAGGCGGGCCGTTTCCTTCTCGACATCGATGAGGCCCTTGAGCGGCAGGTATATCTCGACACCATCGACGACACCGGCCATGGCGTTCTCCGGCTTCTCGGCATCGTCCGCGAGCAGCGTGACCGGCTCAGCCGCAGCGAGCGCCTTGAGGTAGCCCTCATTCTCGGCGAAGACCTCACGCAGGCCGCTTTCCGTGAAGTGGAGCATGACCTCGCTCTTGTGGCCCGGAGCCGCACCGACCTCGGCACGCAGATTGCGCACCGTCTTGATCGTCTCCATGATGGCCGTCATCTGTGCTTCGGCTGCATCGTTGACGAGCGCATCGCTCTCCGTCGGCCAGTCCGCGATCATGATGCTCTTGAACGTCTCGTCATGCGGCACCTTCTGCCAGATCTCCTCCGTGAGGAACGGCATGAACGGATGCAGCAGGCGCAGCGTATGCTCGAGGACATAGGAAAGGACATAGAGCGCCGTATTCTTGGCGCGCACATTTTCCTTGTCGTAGAGACGGGCCTTCGTGAGCTCGATGTACCAGTCGCAGAACTCATTCCAGATGAACTCGTAGATCATGCGGCCGGCCTCGCCGAGCTCGAAGTTATCGAGACTCTTCGTGACGCCTTCCGCCGTCTTGGCATAGCGCGAGAGGATCCACTTGTCGGCAAGCGTGAAGTCGTTCTCCTCCGGCTTGAAGCTCTTATCGAAGCCCTCGAGGTTCATGAGCATGTAGCGCGACGCATTCCAGATCTTGTTGGCGAAGTTGCGCGCACTCTCGACGCGCTCCCAGTAGAAGCGCATATCGTTGCCCGGCGTGTTGCCCGTAATCAGCATGAAGCGCAGCGTATCGGCGCCGTACTTCTCGACGACCTCGACAGGATCGATGCCGTTGCCGAGCGACTTGCTCATCTTGCGGCCCTGGCTGTCGCGCACGAGGCCGTGAATGAAGACGTGATGGAACGGGATGTCCTTGCCGAACTCCAGGCCCATCATGACCATGCGTGCGACCCAGAAGAAGATGATGTCATAGCCCGTGACGAGCGTCGCCGTCGGGTAGAACTGCTCGAGCTCCGGCGTCTTGTCCGGCCAGCCGAACGTCTCGAACGGCCAGAGGCCCGAGCTGAACCATGTGTCGAGCACGTCCTCATCCTGATGGATATGCTTGCTGTGACAGTGCGGGCACTCCGTGAGATCCGTGCGCGAAACGCTCGTCTCGCCGCAGTCATCGCAGTACCAGGCCGGGATGCGGTGGCCCCACCAGAGCTGACGCGAGATGCACCAGTCGCGGATGTTCTCGAGCCAGTTGATGTACGTCTTCGTGAAGCGTTCCGGCACGAACTGGATGCGTCCGTCCTTTACCGCCTCGATGGCCGGTTTTGCGAGGCCCTCCATCTTGACGAACCACTGCTTCGAGACGAGCGGCTCAATCGTCGAATGGCAGCGCGAGCAATGGCCGACGGAATGCTCATGATCCTCGACCGAGACGAGCACGCCCGTCTCCTCGAGCTCCTTGACGAGAGCCTTGCGGCATTCATAGCGGTCCATGCCCGCATACTTGCCGGCACCCTCGAGCATCTTGCCCGTGTTGCCAATGACCTTGATTTCCTCGAGGTGATGGCGCTGGCCCATCTCGAAGTCGTTCGGATCGTGCGCCGGCGTAACCTTGACGGCGCCCGTGCCGAAGTTCTTGTCGACGTATTCATCGGCGAACAGCGGGATGCGGCGGCCGACGACCGGCAGGATCAGCGTCTTGCCGACGAGATCTTTGTAGCGCTCGTCATCCGGATGGACGGCGACGCCCGTATCGCCGAACATCGTCTCCGGACGCGTCGTCGCGATCTCGACATACTTGTCCGGCTCTCCCTCTACCTCATAGCGCAGATGCCAGAGGTGGCCCTGCTCCGTCTCGTGCTCGACCTCGATGTCCGAGATGGCCGTGTTGCACGACGGGCACCAGTTCGTGATGCGCGTGCCCTGATAGATGAGTCCTTTTTCGTAGAGGCTGACGAAGACCTCGCGGACGGCGCGGCTGCAGCCCTCGTCCATCGTGAAGCGCTCGCGGTCCCAGTCAAGCGAAGAGCCGAGCGAACGCAGCTGGAACATGATGCGGCTGCCGAACTTCTCCTTCCAGTCCCAGACGCGCTCGAGGAATTTCTCGCGGCCGAGTTCATAGCGGTTCGTGCCTTCTTTGCGCAGAGCGGCCTCAACCTTGGCCTGCGTCGCGATGCCGGCGTGGTCACAGCCCGGGATCCAGACCGTGTTGTAGCCCTGCATGCGATGGTAGCGGATCAGGATATCCTGCAGCGTATTGTCGAGCGCATGGCCCATGTGCAGCTGGCCCGTGACATTTGGCGGCGGGATGACCATGCTGTACGGCTTCTTGCTCTTGTCGACCTCGGCATGGAAGAACTTGTTCTTCTCCCAGAACTCATACCATTTCTTCTCAAACGACTGCGGGTCATAAACCTTCGGGATGTTGTTCCCGAGCTCTTCTTTCTCTGGCATACGAATCCTCCTCAAAAAAATAAAGCGCCTCCGTCCAAAAGGACGAAAGCGCCTGCCTTCGTGGTACCACCAATCTTCTCATGCAGCCACGGCCGCATGACTCTCGCGTTAACGCCGCCCACGTCCCCGCCTACTGACGTTCAGCCGGAAAACTCCGAAGCTACCTTCCGCACCCTCCTGCCGGGACTCTCACCAGCCGTCCCCTCTCTGCACCAGGCCAGGCGCGTACTCTTCTTCCTCATCGTCTTTGCTTTATATGGAAATCATCTTATCACATGCAAAAAAAAATTGCAACCAGCATGTCTTCGGTAAAAGTATATCCGGCTTATCTCAGGAAAAGACCTGATCTCATAAAAGAAACTTTGCCACTAAAAAAACATAAAAACCCTGGAAAACGGTGCGTTCCAAGGCTCTTGTGCGGATGTTCCATGCCGTTAGTCGGAAACAGGTGATTCTGTTTCGGTGGATTGACGGAACTCGTGCGGGATGTGGCGGTCGTGGATTTTTTTGCCGTGGCGGTTGTAATACTCGACCTTGTCGCTGTACATGCGCTGGTCGGTGCGACAGATGGCTTCGTTCAGGTGCGCGGTATCGGATACCCAGTCGCTGCCGAGGGCAATGGACAAGTCCTGTTCACGGCCGACCAGCTCGCGCAGGCGGCGGAAGCTGTTCTTGAAATCGAGTGCTGTGACGAGCGGCATCAGCACGAGGAATTCATCGCCGCCCATGCGGTAGGTGTTCTCAAGGCCGTAGCACTTCGCGAGCAGCCGGGCCACTCGCTTCAACGCTTCATCTCCTGCCTGATGACCACGCGTGTCGTTGATTTCCTTGAGGCCGTTGACGTCCGCGTAGACGATGCCCGCATAGCTCGAATGCTGCGTCAGGAAGTCAATCTTCTCGATACAGGCGTTGCGGTTGTGCAGCCCTGTCAGCGCATCGTAGCGGCTCGCACGCTCGAGCTCCACCATGAGGCGATGGTTCGTGATCTTCGAGGCGATGAAGTACGACACCGTCTCGAGCACCGTGACCGTATTGACAAGTTCACTCTTCTCATAGTTGTCGACGCCGAGGTAACCGATGAGCTCGCCCGCGTGATAGAACGGCGCGTCGATGATGCGCTCAATGCCCTGACGCTTGAGGTTCCAGTAGTCGACGGGATCGTCGTCCCTCAAAACCTCGATATTCTCGATGATGACGCTCGACGCCTTCTCGAGGAACTTCTCCCAGCCGCCAATGTACGTCTGATAGTCAAGATGCTGCAGCGTATCCATCTCCGGCTGAACCCCCGGCGCACACCACTCAAAGGTATTCGAGACGGTCTCTCCATCCGTCTCGAGGATGTAGAGACGGTCCGGGTGCAGCACATGGCTGAGCTCCCGCAGCGCGTGGTTCATCGCCGTCTCGTAATCGTCCTCGCCGTTGAGAATCTTCGAGATGCGCAGGATGATGTCGTTCGTCGTGTACTCGCGCTTCATCTGCAGCTGCCGCGCACGGTCGAGATCGACATTCATGAATGTGTAAGCGACATAGCCCGGCTGCTCGAGCGGCATGATCGTGAAATCCAGCCAATGATCGATCTCCGGCGCATAGATGCAGTCACGGATGGCCCTGCCCGCCTGATACGCCCTCGTGCAGTACGTCATCCAGACGAGGTCCGCATTCTCGTAGGCCTCCAAGAAGCGCTTCCCCAAAAGCTCTTCTTTTGTCAGCCCCGCCATCTCGCAGTAAATCTTGTTGACAAAGACGTACTGCGCGTCCTGCACGGTCTTGCCATCCTCGGCGAAGATCAGCTTATAGACTACATACGCCACCGGGACATCGCTGTAGATATCTGGTATCCAATCTTTTTCCATCGTATTCATCCTATCAGTAATCATCACGCAAGATCCAGCTCAGCCCCTCAAAGCTCGCCGCGGAATGCCCGCGCGAGTATGGACTGCTTCATGCGGTCAATCGTTTCCAGCACCGACTCCGCCGACTGTCGGACCAGCTCCTCGCGGCCAAGCAGTCGATCAAGGATCCGGACAATCTCTTGCTGTTCAAGAAGCGACGCCATCGGTATCGTCAACTGACGCAATCCCTTAATGGGAACAGTCAGCTGTGCCGTTCCCTTTGCGATTTTCGTAGCTTTTCGATAAAAATTCTTCTCCTGCAGAGCATACCATAGATACCTCTGCAATATAACGTCTTTCTTCAGCTTCAGCAGTGCCATATGACGCTGGAAGCAGAAAGCTCGGTCGGTATCGACAAGTACAGGGATGCCATACGTTCCGACCAATGTGTAGAGTACATCACCATTTTGCGGCTTGCGCGTGTCAGTCAGCGCATCGTAGTAATCCTGCGGAACAAATCGTGTATCCGAGAAATTGAGTTTGCCTGTGTTCACATTCGAGATGACCAAGAACGGAATGCCACTGCTCGATTTTGGTGGCGGCATGTGGTCACCGTCAAAGATGCTGTCACAGACTTCAGCCAATACTACACTTCGATATGCAGGCGCATCTATCTCATACTCTTTCCTCCACTTCGCTGTCAGTTTTCCTGCAAAAGCATCATGCAGCAGGGCGGCTTTGCGCGTTTCGTGATCATCGAGAACAGACTGCACCTTTTCCTTGGCAGCATCGAGCTTGGCAAACAGGGACTCGATGCGTGCGACAAGGCGTTGCTGCTCGGAAATCGGAGCAATAGGAAACTTTATTTCTCCTGCGCGTCTTGCCGATAATTCCAAAAAAGTCGTTCCACTTGCATACTGGGTCAGAAGTGTTTGATTCCCCTTAAAAAACCAATATAAATACCGAGGCTCAAAATGCACGGACGGAAGAAAACTCTTGAATCCCTGATTTGTACAAATGTCATTTTCAGCAATCGCGACATAGCCAATCGGCGCTCTGGAAGACAGAAGCACTGTATTGGGTGGCATTAACTTCGTCGAAGACTTTGCCAGTCCCTGTTCCGTAATATTTTTCTTACCTCGTGAAATATATACTTCATGGTAATTTGATAAATCTGCCGGAGTAATCCAAGGGACCTCTCCTCCATCGTAATATTCTGGATGACTGGATGATGGTGTTCCACCGCCAACAATCGTAGTGATTTTTCCCAGATACACCCACTTCCATCCCTCTGGCAGCTGATACGGCTGTTCCTCTCCGGGTACGAGGGCAGCGGCAAGGCGTTCTTCTGGTGTCATTTCCTGTTTTTTCTTGGCCATGCTCACTTCTCCTTTGCCGCGCGCAGTTCGTCGGCGACTTCCTGCAGGAGCTGCACGGCGTCCTTGAGACTCGCGATGGCACTCTCGGCGCTCTCGACGGGATCGGGCAGATCTTCGTAGTCGATGATGGAGTCGTCCTTGATTAGGCCGAGGTCGAGGCTGTCGTCCTTCGCGGCAATCTCCTCGCGCGTATAACAGTGCCAGCGCTCGTCGGCGATGCTGCGGCGGTCGTCCGCCTCATACGCCTTGACGAAGTCGGCGAAGTCCTCTTTGCGCAGCGGGTGCGTCTTGCCGAAGGACGGCATGTTCGTGCGCAGATCGTAGAACCAGACTTCTTTGGTATTGCCCTGGTCGGCTGCGCCGCGCGTGAAGAAGAGCACGTTCGTCTTGACTCCCTGGGCGTAGAAGATGCCCGTCGGCAGGCGCAGGATGGTGTGCAGGTCGCATTTCTCCATGAGGTCGCGGCGGATCGCCTGGCCATCGCCGTCCGCGAACAGCACATTGTCGGGCAGGACGACGGCGGCGCGCGCCTTGCCGTCGGGCTTGAGGCTGCGATAGATGTGCTGGAGGAAGTTGAGCTGCTTGTTGCTCGTCGTGTAGGTGAAATCGTCGCGCGTCGCGCGCTCGCCGCCCTTCTTCGTGCCAAACGGCGGATTCGTCAGCACGACATCGTAATCCTTGAACCGCTTGCCGAAGTTGGAAAGCGTGTCGCCAAGGAAGATTGGTCCTTCGATGCCGTGCAGCATGGCATTCATGAGCGCGAGGCGGTGCGTGTCGTGAACGAGCTCACAGCCGGAGAAGGCCTCCTTTATCTCAAAGTCCGCCATATCTGCCGTGAGGTCAGCGTAGTCATCCGTCTGGGACTTGACGTACTGCGCGGCGGCGATCATGAAGCCGAACGTGCCGCAGGCGGGGTCATTGCAAAGTTCGCCGGGCTGCGGCTTCACGAGCTGCGTCATGACATCGATGAGCACGCGCGGCGTGAAGTACTGGCCCGCGCCGGATTTCTTCTCGTTGGCGTTTTTCTCGAGCAGGCCCTCGTAGAGGCTGCCGAGCCCTTCTTCCTTCGCGGAGAACCAGTCGAGTTCATCGATGCTCGCGATGATCTTCTCGAGGTTCTTCGGCTCGTCGATATTCGTCGCGGCTCCGGCGTAGATCTCGCGCACGCGGCCCTGCGTCTCCGTACCGAGCTTGTCGAGTACGGTCTTGTAACGGTTCTTGAGTTCAAGCCCCTTCAGGGCCCGGAGGGCATCCCAGCGGCAGTCTTCAGGTATCGTGTCCTCGGCGCCCGTCTCCTTTGCCATCTTGAGGAAGAGGATGTAGGTCAGCTCGGTCACGTACTGATGATAGGTGATGCCGTCATCGCGCAGGACGTTGCAGAGGTTCCAGAGTTTCGCTACGATTTCTTGTGTGGTCATGCCGATTTTCCTCCATCGTCATAGAGATAGTTGTTGAGTTTGTCGATGACTTCCGCCAGATGACCATGGAAGATTTTGTCGTGGCGCGGCAGACCGCCCTCCATCTTGAAGCGGCGGTCTTCGCTGAACATCTGCATGCCGATGACGTAATTCTCATCGGCCAGGAAGTATTTCTCGATTTTGCGCAGAACATTTTCCTGCGGCTTGGTGAGTTGATTCTGCCGGTGCAGTTCATCGATCAGCCGGCTGACGGCATCGTGAATGCGCTCCGCGTGGCTCTTGAGCGGCGTGCCGATGGTCGCGCGTCGTATGAGGCTGATGATATCGGCCGTGACGGCTGCCCCATCGCCGCCCGCCATGGCCTCCGACAGCTGGCGCTCGGTGAAATGCAGCTCGCTGAGCTGCTTGCGCAGGCTCTTGAGTTCCTGCATCGTGAGGTCCTGCGGCCGCGTGCAGATGATTCTGAGCGCCTCGACCTTGTCACGGTTCTCACGGACCCACGCGGTGAAAGATTCGATGTAGTCCTCCGGCCGCGTCTCCCCTTCGCCGTAGCCGGAGCGGACGCTGATGACACGGTCTTCGTGGCTGTCGATGACAATGCCCCTGCGCGTGCGGTGAATGGCTTCCAGCTTCGTAACGGCCTCGCGGTTTGCGAGCAGGACGGTGCGCGCCTGCTCGCTGGGCAGTGCGTGCACCTGGTTGATGAAATCCGTCAGCGAGGCCGGCACTTTTCCCGCAATGGTCAGCGAGGCCGCCGCTTCTTTGTCCTGTGCCTTGTCGAGCAATTTGCTCTTGCGGCGCAGGCGGCTCGTGAAGCGGTCGAGACGGACACTGAGCCGTTTCTGCCTCGCCCGGTCATCGTCCCCGTCAGCTGCCAGCGCTTCCTGCTCGAGCCCGTCGAGCATCTTGGCAAACGTCTCCTTCGGGTTGGCGGCGACGGGCTTCATATTGCTGACGGTTTCGAGAGCAGCATACGTGCCGACCGGGTCGTAGATATCGAAGGCCTCCTTGTGGATGGCCGGACACAGGCGCGTCGCACGGCCGAGCATCTGCTCAAAGAGGATGCGAGACTTCACGCGGCGCAGGAAGACGAGCGTCGTGATCTCCGGGACATCGATGCCCGTCGAGAGCAGGTCTACCGTCACGACGATGCTCGGATACTGCTCATTCTTGAAGTGCAGCACGGCTTCGCGTATCTTTTTCTGATTGCCGTTCTCGATGGTGCCCGTGATCTTGCTGATGGCACCCGCGGGCACGATGCCCTCATAGATTTCGCGCAGCAGGCGCACGATGAGGTCGGCGTGCTGGTCGTTGGCGGCGAAAATGAGCATTTTCCCTTGTGAGCGTTCGGCCGGATCAAAGCGGTCGGCAATCTCCTTCAGCACGGCCCGGTTGAAATTCTCCGTGATGACCGTGCGGTTGAAGTCGTCGACATCGAAGTCGAGCTCGTCCGCCAGCTGCGCGCCATTGAGGAGTTCGCCCGTCTCGGGGTCGAGCATCACGACCTGCTCGCCCTGCTCATAGTGGATGCCCCTGGTGGAAAGCTCGGTCTCGATGTGGATGGGGGCATTGTGGTCGACGAGGTAGCCGTCGACGACGGCCTCACGGTAGGAATACGTGAAAACCGGCGTGCCGAAAATCTGCGTCGTATGCAGCGCGGGCGTCGCCGTCAGCGCGATCTTCACGGCATCGAAGTACTCGACGACATTGCGGTATTTGCTCAAATAGTCGCGCTGGTCGCGATAGAGCACCTCGTCCTCACTCATGTCGCGGTCGAGGATGTAGCCGCGGTGCGCCTCATCGATAATCACGAGGTCGAAGTCCGTGACGGCCGGCATCGCCTCGCCCTCGTGATAGAGGATGCGGCGCACGAGGCTCTGGACCGTCGCGACCTGCACGCTCGTCTCGCGTTCGACGACGGCATCGTCGGCAATGCCCTGGACATTGTAGATCTGCGTGAGCGTCTGAAGCTCGGCGAGCTTGACTTCGCGGAAGGTATCCTCCGCCTGCGCGCCGAGGACATTGCGGTCGACAAGAAAGAGGATGCGGCGGAAACGGTCAGTCTTGAGGAAGCGGTAGATAAGCGCGAGGATCAGGCGCGTCTTGCCCGTGCCGGTCGCCATCGCGAGCAGCATCGAGGTCTGGCCGTCAGAGAGGGCCTGCTCAACGGCTTCGACGGCTCTGACCTGATAGTCCCTGAGGCTCAGGCCCTGCGGGTCGCGCAGCTCATCGTAGGGCTCGGCGGCGAGACGCTTCTCCCCCGCTGCCTTGTCCTGCTGCAGGAGTGCCAGGATGCCGTCGGGCGACATCCAGCCGCGCAGGGCGTGCGGGATGTTCATCGGGTCGCGCAGATCCTGGAACCAGATGCCAGATTTCTCCTTGTACTGTTCGATGTAGGGGCGGCCGTTCGTCGCGAAGGTGAAGGGGACCTGATAGTCCCCCCACCGGCCGGCGGCGTAAGGAGCCTGGTCTTCCGCGACAACGGCGTAGCGCCTGCCCTGCCCGTCGAGCACAGAAGCGACGTCCTTGTACGCCGCCTTGGCCTCGACGACGGCAACCATCTTCTCCCCGCAGAACAGGGCGTAGTCAACGGGTCCCGTGCTGGTCGGCCACTCCGCAATGGCCATGTTCCTGCCCTTCTGCGGGCGCGTGCCCCTGCTGTGGCGCAGCTTTTGCGTGTCGGCCTCCCAGCCTACGCGGCGCAGCTGTTCGTCGATGGCAAGGCGAGTCTCCGCTTCGCTCTTGTGACGGTGCAGGGCAGCGAGGCCGGCACGCTGCTGGCGTTTGGCGCGCGACAGGCGTTCGGCCTTTGCCGTCTCAATAGCCTTTGCTGCCACTTCTTCATCATGGGCCGCTTCCCTCCGGCGCTCGGCAGCGGATTCGCGCGCCTCCATGACTTCCGGCGGCACGAAGTCGCGATGCTCATAGCGGTAATCGCCATACGTCTCGTAAAACCATTCGGTAAGCGTATAGGCAAGCGGCAGCAGGAGCCTGCAGTCCTCGACCGATTCATAGCTTTCGTGAACGGCAAGGTTGCGCTTCTTGCGCAGGGTGTGAAGAATGGCGGCAATATCCGGCGCGATGTAGCCCTCGCGCTCAAGACGGCGGATGCGGTGTACGGCGTCGTCCGGCACCGGATGCTCGATGGCATCGATGTCGTAGATGAGCTGGACGATGGTTTCCCCGATCATGCCCAGCTTCATGAGACACGCGTTGGCGTCCGACTGCCAGTAACGCTCAGCCTGCTGCCCGAAGCGCGCCAGCACGGGAAACCGTTCGAGCAGAAATAAAAAATTGGATTCCATGAAGCCGCCCCCTATGCCAAGTATCAAACATCCCTGCCGCCAAAGACAGCAGGGATGCCAAACGTCTTTATTCTATTTTAATATTCCACGCCTGGAGGAAAAATCCTGCTGTATGGTCATCCGTAATGCACAAAACAAACGTATGCTCTTACCGGTGGCGCAGATAGCACGGCACGAGGAACAGCGCGCTGACGGCCAGGCCGAAAAACAGCGGATTGCCGGCGGCACCGAGGAAAACGACGAGCAGTGCGGCGGCGGTGGAACATGCCATCGAGAGCGTGGCGCTGAGGTTCGTGATCGTGCCCGAAGCGAAAATCGCAAAGCTCAGCGGCAGGAAGATGCCGCCGCTCCGAAGCGCCATCGAGAGATAATTCCAGAACAGGACCTGCGAGCCCTCGTTGAGCAGGGCGATGAACGCCGCCAGTGCAATCGTCAGCAGCACGATGAGCCGCGTGACCGCAAGCTCTGAGAGATGGTACGGATGATTGACCGTGGGAATCTCCGTGATGTCGATCTCCTGCTGCTCGGGATTCCCGGCCAGCTTATGGATCTTGCGGGCGCGCAGCGTGACGCGGGCGCGGTGGAAGATATCGCGCGAGAGCATCGTGCCGATGCCCAGCGAAAGGCCGGCAATCGAGCCGATCAGCGAGAGCATGATGCCGCCCATCGCGATGCCGCCGAGCAGCGTCGGCTGTTCCGTCAGGAGGTATACCGGCAGCGAAAGGATCGGCGTGACCTCCGGGTGCACGGCGCCCATGTAGATGCCGACCATCGCGCAGGGCAGGCCGACCGGCAGGCTGATGAGCGCCGCCGTGAACGCGGCCACCGAAGCCGTGCGCGGGTTCGATGCCGAGAAGATTGCCTGGATATACGACTGAGTGCAGAGCATGCCGATGACGACCGAGGCAAAGTTGGCCAGGATATGGCTGATGTCCCCGTGGAACAGATTGAACGTGCCGGCAGGCAGGGAAGACGAGACGGCCGGATCCGTCAGCACCGCATGGCCGGCCATGAAACCGGCAATGGCCATCGTGACCCAGATGACGATCATCTTGAGGATGCCGCCGACGCCGGCACTCTTCATGCCGCCGAAGAACGCATAGGCCGCGACGGCCAGTACGAGCAGGATGGTCGCCGGCACAAAGGAAATGCCGAACAGGACCGAAATGATGTAGATGGCCGGCAGGCAGCTGGCCACGGCACTGAACAGGATGCCGATGGACGAGACGATGCTCGAGAACACGCCGCAGGTCAGACCGAAATTCTGAGCCAGGAACTGCGGAATCGTTTCCAGCGCTGTGCGCCGCAGGGGCTTGGCATAGAAGAGCCCCATGATGATGAGGCCGACGCCCGAGCCGATCGTGAACCACCAAGCCGAAAGGCCGGTCGTCGCGGCCAGCTGCGCCGTACCGACGGTGGCGCCGCCGCCGACACAGGTACCTGCGATGCCGCCCGCGACGAGCGGCACGCCGGCCGAACGCCCGCCGACGCTGAAGCCCTTCGTCGAATGGACGGAGCGCGCGGCGCGGATGCCGAAGCCGAGGACCACGGCAATCGTTGCACAGATGATGGCAATTTGTATGAACGAGACTTCCATGAAAACATACACCTCATTCCAGAGATTCTTCCTCTGGCGTCTCGAGACACAGGGGAAATGAAAATATATATCATATATTAGGTCAACGACAGGGAATAGTCAATTACGAAGCGGGAAATCGCTCATGCCTTTTCTGCATGACCATGATACAGGCTTGAGATGAAAAAAATGCCATCGTGGGATGGTACAATCTTCCCACGATGGCATCCTGTCCTGCCTGTGCTCAGCCAAACCAGATCCAGAGCACGCCGATGACGGCCACGGCCAGTGATACGCGATGGCGCTGATACGGATACGCCAGGAACCCCACCTGTGTCGTATCGTAGAGCCAGGCCAGTATCTTTTCTGCGACGAAATGAATGATACTGCCCACGATATAAGCCAGGCCCAGCTGAATGATGAACCAGAGGATCGCGACAGAGAGTCCCAGCATCGCGCCGAAACCGGTCAGGATCAGACAGATGACGATGACGGCAATGGCCAGCATGAAGAGCGAGCCCCCCACCGCCACACCGATGGCAGCAAAGGCCGCCAAAAGCGATTTCAAAAGATCCATCAATCACACCCCCCAAAACTCTTGTTTTCTTCTTATTATGAACGAATATTTGCCTTTGTCAAGTACCGTCTGACGAGTGGCCGATGCCAACGCATTCAGACGTTCCTTTCCTGGAGCAGCGGCTGCAGGAACTTCCCGGTATACGACGCTGAGACTTTGACGATGTCTTCGGGGCGCCCCGTCGCTACGATGGTGCCGCCCTGGTCACCGCCCTCGGGGCCGAGGTCGATGATGTAGTCCGCCGTCTTGATGACGTCGAGGTTGTGCTCGATGACGACGACCGTGTCGCCGCCGTCGACGAGGCGCTGCAGGATGTCGAGCAGTTTGTGGATATCCGCCGTATGGAGGCCCGTCGTCGGCTCATCGAGGATGTAGAGCGTCTTGCCCGTCGAGCGGCGCGAGAGCTCCGTCGCCAGCTTGACGCGCTGGGCCTCGCCGCCCGAGAGCGTCGTGGCCGGCTGGCCGAGCTTGATGTAGCCGAGGCCGACATCCTGGATGATCTTGAGCTTGCGCGCAATGCGCGGCACATTGGCAAAGAAGTCCACGGCCTCGTCGATGGTCATATCGAGCACTTCCGAGATATTCTTTCCTTTATAGCGCACTTCGAGCGTCTCGCGGTTGTAGCGTGCGCCCTTGCAGACCTCGCAGGGAACGTAAACATCGGGCAGGAAGTGCATCTCGATTTTCAGGATGCCGTCGCCCTTGCAGGCTTCGCAGCGGCCGCCCTTGACGTTGAAGCTGAAGCGTCCGGCCTTGTAGCCGCGCATACGCGCCTCGCTCGTCTGGCTGAAGAGCTCACGGATGGCATCGAAGACACCCGTGTACGTCGCCGGATTCGAGCGCGGCGTGCGGCCGATGGGCTGCTGATCGATGTCGATGATCTTGTCGATGTTCTCGAGGCCCTTGATTTTCTTGTGTTTGCCCGGCTTGCCCTTCGCGTGGTAGAGGCGCGAGGCTATACCCTTGTAGAGGATCTCGTTGACGAGCGTCGACTTGCCCGAGCCCGATACGCCGGTCACGAGGGTCAGGGTACCGAGCGGGAATTTCACCGTCAGGTTCTTGAGGTTGTTCTCCGCCGCGCCGACGATCTCGATGAACTTTCCATTGCCCGGGCGGCGCTTGGCCGGTACGGGAATGAATTTCCGGCGCGAGAGATACTGCCCCGTGATGGACTCGGGCACCTTCATGATGTCCTCGACGGTGCCCTGTGCCACGACCTGGCCGCCGTGCGCACCGGCACCCGGGCCGATGTCGACGATGTGGTCCGCCGCGTACATCGTGTCCTCGTCGTGCTCGACGACAATCAGCGTGTTGCCGAGGTCGCGCAGATGCTTGAGCGTCGCGAGCAGCCGGTTGTTGTCCCGCTGATGAAGGCCGATGCTCGGCTCGTCGAGGACGTAGAGGACGCCCTGCAGGCCCGAGCCGATCTGCGTGGCCAGACGGATGCGCTGGGCCTCGCCGCCCGAGAGCGTGCCAGCCGAGCGCGAGAGCGTCAGGTAGTCGAGGCCGACATTCAGCAGGAAGCTCAAGCGCGCATGGATTTCCTTGAGGATCTGACTGGCGATTTTCTGTTCGCGTGCCGTGAGTTCCAGGTTCTCAAAGAAGGCATCGGCCTGACGGATGGTCATGGTCGTGACTTCATAGATGTTCCTGCCGCCCACCGTGACGGAAAGCGTCTCCGGCTTGAGGCGCGCACCGTGGCAGGCCTTGCAGGGGATCTCCGTCATGTAGTTCTCGTAGGACTCGCGCATCTCGTCGGAGTCCGTCTCCTGATAGCGGCGCGAGAGCAGGGGCATGACGCCTTCAAACGGGACGAAATACTCCTTGTTCTCCCCAAACATATTCACGTAATGGAATTTGTAGCGTTCATCGCCAGATCCATGCAGCAGGACATCCTGCGTCTTCTTGTCGATCTCGTTCCAGGGTGTCTCCAGCGTATAGCCGCGGGACTCGAGCAGTGCCTTCATGACGCACATCGCATAGGAATGCAGGTTCTTTGAGAGCGGCGCAAAGACGCCGCCACCCACGCTGAGCTCCGGATCCGGCAGGACAAGCTCCTCGTCAAATTCCATATGGCTGCCGAGTCCCATGCAGACCGGGCAGGCGCCGTACGGATTGTTGAAGGAGAACATGCGCGGCGTGATCTCAGGCAGGCTGATGCCGCAGTCGACACAGGCAAAATTCTCGCTGAACATCAGGAGTTCGCCATCGACGATCTGCACATAGGCCACGCCATCGCCAAGCTTCAGCGCCGTCTCCAGCGAATCAGCGAGGCGCGTTTCCATGCCCTCGCGCACGACGAGACGGTCGATGACGACTTCAATCGTGTGCTTCTTGTTCTTTTCGAGCTGGATATCCTCGCCGACATCCATGACTTCGCCATCGACGCGCACGCGCACATAGCCTTCATGGCGGATATGCGCCAGGATCTTCTTGTGCTCGCCCTTCTTGCCGCGCACGACCTGCGCCATGATGAGCAGCTTCGTACGTTCCGGCAGTTCCTTGATCTGATCGATCATCTGATCGACCGTCTGCTGCGTGATGGACTTGCCGCATTTGGGGCAGTGCGGGCGGCCGGCCCTTGCGAACAAGAGGCGCAGATAATCGTAGATTTCCGTGACCGTGCCGACCGTGGAACGCGGATTGTGGCTCGTCGTCTTCTGGTCGATGGAGATGGCCGGCGAAAGGCCATCGATCTGATCAACGTCAGGCTTGTCCATCTGGCCAAGGAACTGTCTCGCATACGACGAAAGCGATTCGACATAGCGGCGCTGTCCTTCGGCATAAATCGTATCGAAAGCCAGCGAAGACTTGCCGGAACCCGAAAGCCCCGTGATGACCACGAGCTTGTCACGCGGGATCTCGAGGCTGATATTCTTGAGATTATGGGCGCGCGCGCCCTTGATTCTGATGCTGTTTTCCATAATCATATTCCTTCATGTATCTGCATGTCCGCCCTCAGGCCTCAGCATGGCGGCGGATCATCAAATGGTAAACGAGCTCGCTCAACAGGTAGCCGGCGAGCATCAAAATGGCCATCGGCAGCGGATTGCTGTCGCCGGCAATACCGGTCAGCGGCATCATCACGCCGCCCAGGATCATCTGGCTGAAGCCCAGCAGCGCACTGGCCGAACCGGCATTCCTGCCCTGGCGCGAAAGTGCGAGCGAAAAGCTGGCCGTCCCCATGATGGAAAGCGGCACGATCGTCACGAACAGGACGGGCAGCGTATACCAGATGGGCGCGCCGAACAGGAAGCCCACAAGCAGGAAAACCGCACCAATCAGCGGGATCCGCAGCGAGATTGCCAAAAGCTTTTCATCGGGCACGCGTCCGGCAAAACGCGCGGGAACGGTGCCGGCCACGAGCAGGCCCGCGCCGATGCCGCCAAAGATCAGGCTGTAGGCCTGAGCCGAAACGTGGTAAACATTCTGGAAGACGAACGAACTGCCGCCGATATACGAAAAGAATGAACCGAAGAAAAAGAGCTGCAGCAGGCAGTGGCCGAGAAAATAACGGTCGCGCAGGAGCTGCGGGAATTTGGCAAACGATTGTCCGATGCTGTGCAGCCGTTCGGCCGGCTTGAGCGTCTCGCGGTAGAGCGCCGTGGAAACGAACTGGGCGATGCCGACGAGCACGAGAATGGCAAAGATGCCGCGCCAGCTCGTGAAGCGCAGGATCTGGCCGCCGACGACCGGCGCTGCAATCGGTGCCAGTCCGTTGACGAGCATCAAAATGGCAAAGAACCGCGTGAGCTCCGGCCCCTCCGCCACATCGCGCGCGATGGCCCGGGCGATGACGATGCCGCTCGCGCCGCTGAAGCCCTGCAGGAAACGGAATACGAGGAAGGCCGTGATGTGTTCGGACAGGCAGGCGCCGGCACTCGCGGCCGTAAAGACCAGCATGCCCAGCAGCAGGGGCAGCTTGCGTCCAAAGCGGTCGGAAAGCGGCCCCATGAAGATCTGCCCGAAGGCCATGCCGAGCATCGTCATGGTCAAGGTCAGCTGTGTCAGCGAGGCCGATATTCCGAAATCCCCGCCGAGTTCCGGCAAAGCCGGCAAATACATATCCGTCGAAAGCGGTGCCATCGCCGTCATGATGCCGAGAAACACCGTCAAAAACAACTTCTGCCTTGGACTCAATCGCAAAAGAATCTTCCTTTCCCAAATCGTAACCTGTTTCCTGATACGCGTCATGATTGTTTCGGTTTCGCGCCGGGCAGGCTGCCGTCGAGCTCCAGGATCATATCGCGGAGTTCCGCCGCCCGCTCAAATTCAAGGGCCCGCGAAGCCTGCTGCATCTCGCGCGTCAGCGTCTTGATGAGCTTTTCCTTATCCTTCTTCGTCAGCTTCTTCCTGCCCTTCTTGACCTCGTACCTGCCCCCCGTCTCGGCGACGAGCGTCGTCTCAATGAGCGGTTTGATGGGCTTGACGATGGTCTTCGGCGTGATGCCATGGGCCTTGTTGTACGCGTCCTGGATCTCGCGGCGGCGGGCTGTCTCGTCGATGGCCCGCTGCATCGAATCCGTAATACGATCCGCGTACATGATGACATGGCCATGTGCATTGCGGGCAGCACGGCCGATGATCTGGATGAGCGACGTATCGGAACGCAGGAAGCCTTCCTTGTCGGCATCGAGAATGGCGATCAGCGATACCTCCGGCATGTCGAGGCCCTCACGCAGGAGGTTGATGCCGACGAGCACATCGAATTCGCCGGCCCGCAGGTCGTGGATGATCTCCGCGCGCTCGATGGTCGCGATATCCGAATGCAGGTAACGAACCTTGACGCCGACTTCCTTGAAGTAATCCGTGAGGTTCTCGGCCATCTTCTTCGTCAGCGTCGTGACGAGCACGCGCTCCTGCCGTTCGATGCGCAGCTTGATTTCCGCCAGCAGGTCGTCGATCTGCCCTTCGAGCGGCCGCACCTCGATCTCGGGGTCCAGCAGGCCCGTCGGGCGGATGATCTGCTGTGCCACCTGCTGCGCCTGGCTGAGCTCGTACTTGCCGGGCGTTGCCGACACATAGATGATCTGGTTGATGCGGGCGGCAAACTCCTCAAAGGTCAACGGGCGGTTGTCAAAGGCCGAGGGCAGGCGGAAGCCGTTCTCTACAAGCGACACCTTGCGGCTGCGGTCGCCGGCATACATCGCATGGAGCTGTGGCAGCGTCACATGGGACTCGTCCATGACAATCAGGAAATCTTCCGGGAAGTAGTCGAGCAGCGTATACGGCGCATCTCCGGCCTTGCGGTGCGTCAGATGGCGCGAATAGTTCTCGATGCCCGAGCAGTAGCCGACCTCCTGCATCATCTCGAGATCGTAGCGCGTGCGTTCCTCGATGCGCTGCGCTTCGAGGAGCTTGCCATCGGCCTTGAATTTCCGGACCTGTTCCTCCATCTCCGCCTCGATGTCCTTCATGGCAATCTTGAGGTCCTCGTCTTCCGTGACGTAGTGCGAAGCCGGGAAGATCATCGAATGCGTGCGCTCGCCATAGACCTCTCCCGTCACGACGTCGAACTCGAGGATGCGGTCGACTTCGTCGCCAAAGAGCTCGATGCGCACGGCGCGGTTGTTGTAGCCGGCCGGAAAGACCTCGATGACGTCGCCGCGCACGCGGAACTGGCCGCGCTCAAACGCCACGTCATTGCGCTCATAGCGGATGGAAATGAGCTTGCGCAGAATGGCATCGCGCTCGACCTCCTGTCCCTTGTGCAGCGACAGCACCATTTCGTGGTAGCTTTCCGGTGAACCCAGACCATAGATGCACGAAACCGACGCGACGATGATGACGTCGCGGCGCTCAAAGAGCGAACACGTCGCACTGTGACGCAGCTCATCGATCTCGTCATTGATGGAGGCGTCCTTCTCGATGTACGTGTCCGTCGAAGCGATGTAGGCCTCAGGCTGATAGAAATCGTAGTAGCTGACGAAATAGCCTACATAATTATGAGGGAAGAACGCCTTGAACTCACTCGCAAGCTGCGCGGCCAGCGTCTTGTTGTGCGCGATGACGAGCGTCGGCTTCTGCACCTTCTCGATGACCTTGGCGATCGTGTACGTCTTGCCCGTGCCCGTCGCGCCGAGCAGGACCTGCGCTTTCTGTCCCGCTTCCACACCGGCCGCCAGCTCAGCAATCGCTTCGGGCTGATCGCCCATCGGTTCAAACGGTGCCACTACCTCAAATGGCGTTTCTTTATCAAAATGCATCGTATTGAGTTTCGGCACCATGCCCATGACGTTCCCTCCATAATCAAAAAACATTATCCATTAGCGATACGTACCTCCATTATATACGCCTAAAACAAAAAAATCCATAATAAAAGAACTGCTCATAAAATCATTTCCTCATTTCATGAGCAGTTCTTTTCTTTACTCGTTTAGAAATCCATCGTTTCTCTAAAAAAGTCGGAACGACGTGATGTCGGCTGCCATATAGGCCTCCAGGAAGCATGCTGCTGGAGTTTGACTGGGTAGAATTTGCCTGCTTCATCGTGAAAATGCAGCAGTAAACCAATTGACCAGCCCTTTATCGTCCGCAAGCCGCCAAACGGACAAGTATTTTATACACGGAACAGCATCTGGCCACGCTGCAGGATATTTTGTGCTGCATTATGGTCACGCTGGTGGCTTACATGACAAACCGGGCACGTCCAGATGCGCTGCGAAAGTTTCAACCGCTTTCTCAAAGGCAGTATATGACCGCACGAAGAACATCTCTGTGTCGTATAAGCAGGTTCAACCTGTAAAAAAATCCGTCCGTAGTTATCTGCTTTCATGGCCAATAACTTTAAGAATGACTGCCATCCTGCCTGTTGGATTACCCGCCTGCTGCGACTTACATGAAGCAGATGACGAACATCAAGTTTTTCAGCGACAATCACACCGTGGTTCTTGATGAGATGCCAAGACTGAATATGCAAGAAATCCATTCTCTGCCGTTTGATCTGTCGTTACAGACGCGCCACTCTCTGACGCTGTTTTTGATAATTTCTCCCATTTTTCAACATGATTTTTTTCCTGCGACAAGACACAGCTTTTCTCGAAAGAATACGACGCGCTCGTTTCAAGCGCTCAAGCAAGTGTTGCCGTACGGGCATTTCAACCGTCTCGCCATTGGAGTCCGTATAAAAGTTGCAAAGATTCAAATCAATGCCCAGACTGTCCTCCTTATGGAACAAAACATCAAAAAATGGCTGATCTGATGCCAACTGCATGGACAAAAAATAATCGCCACAGGCATCCCTGCGAATCGTCATCGTTCCGATACGCACCGTTTTCATATCAAAAAGCTTATCCATCCATTTGCGTGATCCCTTGCAGCGCATCAATCCCAATTTCGGTATATAAACATGATGCTTATCACGAAAGCCAGCACTGCCGTTTGTCAATTCAGCCCGTAACACTCTTTTGGGATGATAATGCGGATTTGTTTGATACGTCTGTCCATACGTCCTGCGTCGAAAAGCCGGAGGGGATGTCGTTTCTCCCTGTCGGTAACAATGCCAGGCATGAGCATAATTTTTCTTGGCATTGGCAATCATATTAGCATCAAGCTCCGGATCGTCCATCCACAAAAAATGGGCCTTCAACGCTGTAACGGACTTCATTCTCTCCTGCAGGCAGGCAATGCGTTCACTGATTCCTTTGATGTAAATATTTAAAGAGCCAAATGATGATATTTCCTTACTGCAGGCCACCATTTCATTGTATACAAAACGAGCAGCATCTGCGTTCTTCTTGATCAGCCGCTTTTGACGATGGCTTGGATACAACCGCAGGCAAGCGCCAGCGTAATAAGAGTATTCTGACATTCTCTTCAGCATCACAGCCCCCTCCGTTCAAAGTAAAGATTACCTGCCTATAGCATATCATATATTGTCTTATCACGAAACAATAAAAAAGCCCTCTACATCACATAGAGGACTCATTTTGCTAAATGGTCGGAATAGGGAGATTTGAACTCCCGACCTCTTCCACCCCAAGGAAGCGCGCTACCAAACTGCGCCATATCCCGACAACGTATTATATTATACCGTATTTTCGCATCCTTGTAAAGGAGAAACGGCAAAAAACAAGTCAGATAAAATACTCGATGGTATCCTGAGCCGTCTTTTCCGTGCGCTTGTTGAAGAGCAGCACAGCCTCGCGGTCGTCCACGGGGCCCAGGGCGTAGGGCTCATTGCTCTCGCGGTTGAAGCAGGAAAACGGCACGATGCGGTTGTAGGATTTCGGAGCAGCCAGCGTCAGACGAATGCCCGTACCGTCAAACTCCCTGCTTTCCTCCGGCACATACCAAGGGTCGAACATGCGGATGCCGTCAGCCTGTACGCCGGTCAGCAAAGCGTAATGCTCCACTTCGTAAAAAAGGCGCACGACGACGGCGCCGCCGCGGTGCAGGGCGTCGTTGACGAGGCTCTCCTGTCCGATGTACACGGCCTTGCCCGAAAGATATTGACTCGAGAGCGGCAGGTTCGTCGCCCTGCCGAACCCGTCCAGCCAGTTCGAGAGGAACATCATCGCCATGCGGCTCGTGCCGGCGCGGCCCGGTTCCCCCTTATTGCTGTAGCAGTCGAGGCTGTAGAGCATGACATTGCGGATGATCTCGGGCGGAATCTCTTCGCGCTCGAACAGGTAGCTGACTGCATTGAGCATCGTCGTCGGACCGCAGTCATACTCCGAAAACTGATAGCGCAAAGGACTTTTCATGAACTTTCGTTACTCCCATCTTTTGACAGGTCACAGGGACCCGAGATAATGCACACCGTCGATGTACGGATTGCCGCTGGCATTCAGGAACGTCGTCGTCGACGCGATGACCTTGCGCAGATAATGCTTGCCGTAATCGCTGCCGAAGCTGAACCAGCTGCTCATGGACTGCAGGACGATTGGCGTGCCGTCCGCATCCTCGCCGAGATACATCATGACGTGCGTGTTGTTCGCCAGCAGCGTGCCGGGCCTGCAGCGGGAGAGCGCCGCGAGGCGTTCTTCTTCGCTCATGCCGGAAAGATTCGTGACATCCGGCATGGATTTGGCCTGCTGATCGGCATCGCGCGGAATCTCCACGCCCATGCTGCGGTAAACATCGGCCACGAAAGCCGAACAGTCGACGCTGTCATCGAGGCCGCCCCAGCCGTAGACATCGCCGAGGAAGCGGAACCCCTGACGGATGAAATTGTTCTCCGTGCAGGGCAGGAACCCATGATGCAGGGTATCGTCCGCCGGCAGCGTAACAAGCTCTTCGCGTAATTTCCCCGCCTCTGCGCCGGGCAGGCGCAGCTGCAGGCGGCCGCTTTCTGCACTCCTGACGGGAATCTTCGCGCCCATCTGAAAGAGCAGACTGCGGCCGCCCGGCGCTGCAATCTGCTTCTTGTTCGCCGTCACCACGGCAAAGTCAGCCGGCTGGACATAGCCGAGCCAAGTATCGCGGTCCGTGAGTCCAAGTGAAGATTTCGCCAGCCAGCCGTCGTAATAGCGCGAGGCGACAAAGAAGAACTTGCCGTCGTAACTGTCCGCCAGGATGGCGACAGGCTCCGCCGGGTCGAGTGCCGTAGCCTGCAGCATGTCGTAATGCGTGTCACCGGCCGACTCAAACCAGCCGGCGGCTTCCGGTAGCAAGCGCAGGTTGGCGCGCTCGGTCACGATGCCGTAGCGCAGATGCTCCTCCTGCGGCAGGGAGGCAAGATTGCAGTTCTTGCGCGCAAATCCATAGCTGTAAGCCGTGAGTGCCGCACCATTCTTGTAGAGACCAGGCACGCTGGCCGTGTCAAAATCACCAAGAGCCTGTACGGCCTCGATGCGCCGCTCGATTTCATTGCCGGTGATGGTCTCCGGCATGGCGGCAAGATCAACGAGCATCTCATTGTGCTGGCGGAGCACGGCATTGACGTTCTTGACCCCGGCCGCATCGAGCAGGACGCGCTCTCCTTCCGGATGACGGCTTACCCAGTAGGCAGGTGTCGCCCGCTCATCCGAGATTTCCGGCGAAGCATCCGCCGAAGATAGCTGCCAGCAAAACGCCAGCAGAAAAACAGCCAGCAGGACTTTTCCCGCTCTTATCCTCATATTATCAACACTCCTTGTTCCATGTCCCTGACTTCATACGCGCAGGCTTCACGCGATGCCATAACATTCGCGGATGATGGCGCGCACTTCCGGGAACGGGCGAATCGGTTCCGGATTATCGGGATGATTGCCGATGATTTTCTCCATCCAGACCATGTCGTACCAGCGGCCGAACTTGCAGCCGCTGTCGTGGAAACGGCCCACCCAGGCATAGCCGAGATGACGATGGTAATCGACGCTGTTCGTCGTCAGATATTCATCTTCCTTTTTCGGATAGCCGATGCAGGCATTGAGATTGAGGACCCCCATCTCGCGCAGGATGTTCTCAAGCGCCGTGTAGAGGGCGCGTCCTAGGCCTGAACGGCGGGCATGGCGCGCCACATAGATGGATGTCTCAACCGACCAGTCATAAGCCGCGCGCCCGACGAACGGACCGGCATAGGCATAGCCGGCAATCTTTCCGTCCTGCAGGGCGACGAGATACGGATAACGCTCAAGCGTACGGGCAATCCGGCGCCGGAATTCCTCAACCGTCGGCACCTCACACTCAAAGCTGATGGCCGTATCCGTGACGTACGGCGCATAAACGGCCAGCAAGGCATCGGCATCATCCGGTGTCGCGACCCGGATCTCAATCTCGTTTCCCATCGTATCACAATCCTTATCCTGAAAGAACCCTAAACTGCTGTAAAATATTATCCTCTAAATATGTGTTTTTTTCAAGCATTCACTCCGTTTTGTCTCAGGAAATCTGATTGTGTATCCAACGTTACAGAAACAGCAGCATCAAATCCGTATACTGATACTTGTAAAGGGCAAACGTTCCCAGAATCCTGGGCAACAGATGAATGATAAAAAGAAACAGGAACAGCCCTAGCAAGAGAAAGGAACGTGATTACCATGGCTGACAAGAATGCATTTGTTCTGCAGGATGACTGCAGCTACTGCGGCGCACAGGAGAAGGAAGAACAGAAGGAACTCTTATATGAGTGCAGCAATTGCGGCATGCTCTACTGCGACAGCTGCGGTGAGGAAAAGGGCTGCCCAAACTGCGGGGCTCCATTCAGTGACTCGCATCCGATTGAGCCATTGGGGGCCAGCAGCTGGAATCCGAATCAGGGCTGAGCAAAAGCAAGGCCGTATCTGCGTCCCTCGATGCGCAGGGCTCCTTCATCCCCACTCTGACCAAGCGCACACAAAAGCGCACTGCAGTTGATGCCGAGGAATTTCGTCATCGCCGCAGCCGCAAGTTTTACCCGGACAGCTCCATGACTTCTGCGGCATCTTCCTGAAAAGATGCCGCGGCGGTCACGGAGCTTTTTCTGGCTTAAAATACATATCCGTATTTTCGTTCCTTTCCTCTGCTTTGATAGATGATTCTGCCAGTTTTTGCTATAATATGAGTTGAACTCATGTATCATTGCACACATAACAAGATCTGAATGAGGTATTGGTGCATATGAATATCTTAGAAGAAATCCGGCAAAAGCAGAAACACATACAAGACGGCCGTATTCAAAACGATGACGGACTCGTCCTCATACCAGCCCCAGAACGGTTCCGCCGTCTGCTGGCCATCGGCGACATCCATGGCAACTGGCACCGCCTGCTCTCGCTCTGGCCCCAGATACAGTATCAGGATGACGATCTGCTCGTCTTCCTCGGCGACTACATCGACCGCGGCACGCACGGTGCCGAGGTCCTGCAGCTCGTCATGGAGCTCATCGAGAAACACCCGCATATCATCGCGCTGACCGGCAACCATGAGGCCATGATGCTCCACTATTTCCAGAATCACAGCATCCGCGAGCCCATGGATCTCTCACACGGCTGGCTTCGCAGCGGCGGGCAGCCCACCTTCAGGGGGCTGCGCCGCCTTTACGAAGTGGACTGCGGGCGCTACCACGCCGTACTCGAATTCCTGCTCTCCCTCAACCATCTCGCGGCCGCCGGCACGGACTTCATCTTCACGCATGCCGGCTTTTACCCCGAGCAGTCTTATGAAGAGCAGGTCGACGACATGCTCTGGCTGCGCACGGAATTCTACGAAGACTACGCTAGCAGGCCGCGCGTCATCATCGGCCATACACCCGTGCAGTACTTCTCCTCCGAACACACCGCACCGCTGCTCTTCAAGAATCACATCCTCGACTGCGACACGGGTTCTTTCCTGCCGGACGGGCGCGTCAGCTGCATCGACGTACGGAAGCTCCAGTGCTGGCAGAGCCATCCGGGCATCCCGCCTGATGCACCATCAACATAAACGTGCACCTTCCATCCCCCTGCCTTCAGCGCAGGGGGATGTTGCTTTTGCTGACGCGTTCGCTGGCATTGTTGATACCGATCTCCTCGAGCATCCGCACGAAGGCCGCCTGGATGACATCGGCGTACTGGCTCGGGCCGATGATGATTTCTTCCAGAGCTTCCTCGAGCGGCACGCCAGGCTCCTTATCTCCCGGGCCGCAGAACGGCAGCTTGTAGATGATCTGCGGGATGCCGTCGACGACCACGATATCGTGATGCAGGCGGCTGCTCGCCGTCTCATGATAGACAAAACGCCACTCGCGTTCCTCCACGAAGCCCGGATTCTTGATGGAAAAGAGCGACATCATCAGCATGTTGACGAAGTACTCGAGGACCTTGGCCGGCTCATAGCGCTGCAGGGCATCGAGATGTACTTCGATATTGTCGAGCATCCAGTCAAAGCCTTCGGTAAACTGAGACTGGCTCAGGTATTCCACGGGTGTCAGCACCAGCGGCAGCGGAGCAAGCGGGCGAAAAATGGCCTTGGGCTTCAGCACGAAAGCCACGCCGGTCTTCCTGCCATAGGCACGCCACATCGAGAGACGTCCCTTGCCCTTCTCGCGCGGGCGCTGCTCGGCCACGCAGGCCAGATACGTATGCGTGATGTAGCGCTGCTCATTGCGGTTGAGGTCGCTCATCATGGAATCGAGCACATTATCGCCCCAGTCGAGACGCGCCGCGAGTTTCTGGATGCGTTCGCGGCGGTAAGCGGAGCCATAGATCGTCTTGTTGAGCAGCTGGATGCCGTAATCGATTTCCCGATAGTCATTCATGCAGGCTGCCGCCCGCATCCAGAGCTGATGCCCCTTGAGGATATTGATTCCCGTGCCGGCGCTCGTATAGTAGGCAAAGCGCATGGTATCCAGCCGCGTCTTCTTGAGCCGCCGGGCATAGATGGGCTGAAAGATCTCCAGGAACTCCCCGAGTTCCACATACCGCTTCTCAAGGCCGGCGGCAGCCGGCTGATTCTGCTGGGTCATGACCATCCCCGCTTCCCTCAGAATTTCCAGATGTTGAGGCCCGTCTGCTCACTGCGCACCCGGTCGATCTCACCCGGCAGAACCGTCACAATGATTTCAGCCGTCGCGCTGATGACGGCTTCATTGAGGTGGCCGCCGTGCGCATAGCCTTCCTCATCCCCAACCGCGATGTGCAGATGGCTGTAAGGCTTGCCCTGCATCGTGTCAAGCGTACCCGTAAGCGAGAGCATCTCGTAGGCTCCCGTGAGCGTATTGGCCTTGTATGCCTGCTTCGGCACATTGTAAACACCCATGACGACTTTCTTGACCGCACCAAGGCCCTGCACCATCGCGAGACGGATGCCTTCTTCCGCTGCCAGCTTCCCCAGCGAAGCGATGATTTCATCATCGGGATCGAGGCGCAGCAGCCAGCGCGTTTCATCGAGTTTCTTGTATTCCATATCAATCACCCTCCTTATATAGGGAGTATTCGCGAAAACAAGGCGAAATCCTTTTCTGCCACCCTTGAACAACTGGTAAAATCACCCTGGAAATCGGAAAAGCCGGACAAGAGAAATCTTGTCCGGCCAGCCAGGCGATATTTCTGCCCAGTCCGTTCAGCGTGCAAAGAACGGCTTGAGGAACAGGGTGATGAAGAACAGGATGGCGGCGATGACGACGATGGTCGCACCGGCAGCCATGTTGCAGTAATAGGCGATGACGAGGCCCGCAAAGCCCGAGAACATCGCGACGAGGACGGAAACGACGTGGTACTGCTTCACATTGTTCGTGACGTTGCGCGCCGCCGCAGCCGGCAGGACCAGCAAGGCGTTGATGATGAGAATGCCGACCCACTGGATGCTGATGGACACCACGATGGCCAGCAGCGAGGCGAACAGGCTCTCCACCAGCAGCGAATGGATGCCGCGGCTCCGCGCAAACGACGGATTGATGGAAAGGATCAGCAAACGGTTGAAGATCAGACACCATGCAGCCACGACGAGCATGAAGACCACGGCCAGCGCCATAAGATCGTCAGGCGAGATGCTCAGGATGTCGCCGATGAGATACGAGGAGAATTTGTTGAAGCCGCCGCCATGGCTCATGATCATGAGGCCCAGTGCGATGGCCGTCGACGAGAACACGCCGATGATCGTATCGGTCGAGGCCGTGCTCTTGTTCTTGATCCAGGTGATGAAGAGCGCGAAGAGTACGGAGAAGATGACGAGCGACAAAAGCGGCGATACGGAGCCCAGGAGCACGCCGATGGCAATGCCCGTGAAGGCTCCGTGTCCAAGCGAATCGGAGAAGAAGGCCATGCGGTTTGACACGACCATCGTGCTGAGCAGGCCGAAAAGAGGCGTCACGAGCACGATGGCCAGGAAGGCATTCTTCATGAAATCGCTGCCGAGAAAGGCAAACGGCAGCAGGTCGAGCAGGGAATAAACGGTTTCCATCAGGCGTTCCCCCTCTCCGCGGCCGCCTCTGCGGCTGTCTCACCGGCGAGCATGCCGAAGATCTTCTTCGTGCGCGCATCGGCAAACACTTCCTCCGGTGTACCGCTCATGACGACGCCCTTGTTCATCAGCACAACCTGGTCGGCATGGCGGGCCACCATGTTGAGGTCATGCGAGATGAGGATGATGGCCATATCTTCCTTCTCGCGCAGATCCGCCACGATCTCGTAGAAGAGCTCGAGTCCGTTCTGGTCGACACCCGAAACGGGCTCATCGAGCAGCAGGAGATCCGGCATCGGATCGAGGGCCAGCGCCAGCAACACGCGCTGAAGCTCACCGCCTGAGAGCGCACCGAGCCGCCGGTCAATGAGATGCTCCGCCTTGACGCGCGCGAGGCTCTTCAAGACGCGCGGCCGCAGGGATCTGGCCGAGCAGAGCCAGACGGGGCGATTTGTCAGGCAGGCCATGAAGATATCCATGACGCTCGTCGGCGCGCTGACATCAAAGCGCAGGTACTGCGGCACGTAGCCGATGAGCGGATGGCCCGTATGCTTGCCCTTGGCATCGACGTAATGCAGCGTGCCCGTATGCGGAATCTCGCCGAGAATGGCCTTGAGAAGCGTGCTCTTGCCTGCGCCGTTCGGACCGATGAGGGCCGTGAGCTGGCCGCAGTGGATGTGGATGTTCACATCCTCGAAGATGGTCAGACGCCCAATCTTCACGCCGAAATTCTCGATTTTCGTACAGCAGAGCTTCTTGCAGTCCGTGCAGGAAGTCGCATGATGATGTAAAATCGTCTTGAACAAAATGTATATCCTTTATCCTTTCTGGCAGTCCGGGAAACATGCTGCCGCATGTATGCAAAATAGCGTCATTCTGTGAGTTTGCGGAACGAGCGGCTGCCCCATACCAGGCCGATGAAGGCGTAGATCAGCAGGACGAGCAGCGAAAGATACGATACCTCTGCCCCGCTGCCGAGCCCGCGCAAGAGATAACTCGTATGCGTGAGCGGCAGCACCTCGATGACCAGACGCACCAGAGAAGGCAGCGCCTGTGTCGAAAAGAACGTGCCGCAGAGGAACGACATCGGCAGCAGGATGTACGTATTGACCTGCGCCATCTCCTCGTACGTATTGATCTTCATCGCAGCGAGGAAGCCGATCTCGGCAAAGATGATGCAGTTGAGCACCAGCACGCAGAAGAAGAGCGGCGTCATCGTGAAATGCGCGCCGAAGAGCAGCGCGAGGATGACGATGATCGCCGAGGAGATCAGCGCGCGCAGCACGGCCGCCGCCACCTTGCCGATGACGAAGGCATCGGGCCAGATGGGCGCGATGATGTACTCCTCGAGGCTCTTGTGGTAGATGCGTTCCGCGTGTACCGGCGTGATGCTGTTGAAGCTGATGTTCATGGAATTGAGTGCGAGAATGCCCGGCACGATGAAGTCGAGATATGTGCCGGAATCCACCTGGATGCTGCGGCCAAGTCCCCAGCCGAACGCGACGAGATAGAGCATCGGGGCCACCATGCGCGACAAAATGAATTTCGTCATGCGCCGTTTCAGCACGACCCAGTCGCGCCAGAAGACGGTCCAGACATCTTCCCAGTAATGATATTTCATCGCCGTGCCTCCTTTTTATCCGTCATGGCCAGGAATACTTCCTCGAGATTCGGCAGATTCGTCTTCTCCCGCAGATGCTGCGGGCTGTCGAGATCCACGAGCTTCCCTTTGTTCAGAATGGCCACGCGATTGCAGAGGGCCTCGGCTTCTTCAATATAATGCGTCGTCAGGAAAACTGTCACACCCTGGTCAGCCATATGGCGCACCAGTTCCCAGATACGGCGGCGGACCTGCGGGTCAAGTGCCACGGTCGGTTCATCAAGAAACAGGATTTTCGGCCGGTGAATGAGTGCCCGGATGATCAAAAGACGGCGCTTCATGCCGCCCGACAGCCGGCGCACGCCATCATGAACGACATCGCCAAGTTCCACATAATCCAGGAGTTCTGCGACGCGCTCCTGACGTTCCTTTTTCCCCAGATGATGCAGCCTCGCATGTAGTTCCATATTTTCTCCGACGGTGAGATCCTGATCAAAATTGATATGCTGCGGAACGACGCCGATGCACGACTTGATGGCCTGCGGCTCCTTGGCGGTATCGAGGCCATCGTAAAGAATTCTGCCCGCTGTCGGCTGGGTCTGCATCGTCATCATGCGGATTGTCGTTGTCTTGCCGGCACCGTTCGGTCCGAGCAGGCCGAAAATTTCGCCCCGGCCCACAGAAAAACTCAGATCATTGACGGCTGTCTTCCAGCTGTCCTTCCCATTTTTATCTTTATGCGGAAAACGCTTCACCAGATGTTCCACGTCAATCATGGCAATCCCCCTTTCAAGATCGTTCAAATACCTTCCTATTCTCTCACAAATTCCGGCAGATGAAAAGATCTTAAGAGGATTTTTCCTCATGATGTTGAATATATTTATCAAAAAGGGGGATTTTCCATGAACGCACAAGCCATCAAACAGTTTCCATTCGGCGTGCCTCTGACGCTCAGCGGCGTGGCTACCGTCGCCACGATGTTTGCCAATAAACGCCTGCATGTTGCCTGCGGCGTCGTCTGGGGTGTGCTTTCCATCCTGCATGCCATCCAGCACCGCGGAAAAATAAAGGCAGATATGTCACGTTTCTGCCATGCGGCCGAACATGCAGCCGGCAAAGCCGAAGTGACGACACTCGGCGCTCTGCTCGCCGGCACGGATATCGCGAGTTTCATACCGGGCCGCGTGCGCGTTTACACCCTCGCGCTGGCCGACAATGAAAAACTGGCGCAGCAGCTGACCGATTATATCAAGACGTTCACAGGCGTGACGGATGCTTCGGCCAATCTTGTAACCGGCAGCATGCTCATCACCTATGAACCCGAGGAACTGCGCAAAAATCCGCATCTTAAGCATCTGGAAACTTACATCGCCGAACATGCCAAAATCAAATAAACAGCAGCTTCCGGCACAAAAAATACCGCAGCACATAAAATCATGCGCTGCGGTATTTTTTATGATTGCTGTCCAGCAAAATACATTCAGACAGGACTGGCCGGATAACGGACGTCACATATCGGCAGGCAGGATTTCAATCCAGTAACCGTCTGGATCGTTGATGAAATAAATGCCCATATCCTTGTTTTCAAAGCAGATGCAGCCCATCTCTTTATGTTTTCGGTAAGCAGCCTCAAAATCATCGGCCCGGACAGCGAGATGGAATTCATTCTCGCCGAGATTATACGGCTCCTTGCGGTCATGCAGCCACGTAAGTTCCAGCTCATGCGGAGTCTGCCCGCCGTCCGTGAGATACGCGAGCGTAAAGCCCGGACCCTCAAACTTGCGGGCCGGCTTGAAGCCGAGAGCCTCTTCGTAGAACTTGAGGCTTTTTTCAAGGTCGAGTACATTGAAGTTATTATGTGCAAACTTGAATTTCATGGTGATTTCCTTCCTTTTATCTTGATCAATAGCCGAGCGGTTCACGGATCAGCACGAGTTCACAGGCAGCAACGGCAGACGGCCGTTCCCAGATGACATTGAGACTGCGGCAGATGCGTTCAGGACTCTTGCAGTCGTAGCAGTGATCCGCCTTTACGGCACACGGTGTCTTTTTATGCAGGCGTCTTGCATTAAGCGGCGCGGCAATATTGCGTGCGCGGTGAATCGCTGCATGCAGATCCGGTGCGATTTTATTCTCACCCACGACGAAATACACTTTTTCATGTTTTGTCTGCGTGGCAGCCACGCGGTTGCCGCCACCGTCAATATTGACGAGTTCTCCGGTCTCTGCCACACCATTGAGCGAAGAAAGATAAATATCGGCTGTATACGCGCGTTTTTTCGCTTCATCCGCTGTCATGTCCTGACGCCAGTGCCAGAATACTTCGTTATTGGCCTTGAGTTTTTCATACAGCCCCATGGTTTCCAATGTCATCGAACCGCCAAAACCCACGCTTTTGCCCTGGATTTCCCGGACCAGATAGTCAGCCGCTTCCTCTTTTGTTTGAAATACCGCCAGCTTGATGCCGCGCCATTTCAGATTTTTTTCCAATACGGCAAGATCCATACTCCCGCCCCCTGTCACAAGATAGATACAAACACATGCATGCTTTATAGTTTCAGTATAGCAGATTCGTCATCAGGAGCAAGTACGTACTTTTTTATCCTCTGCTTTCTTATGGGGAACCAGTAAAATAACAATCGAACCGACTGCATTAGCAATCGGCTCGATTGTTCATTTGTGTTATTTTTCAAGACTACATGCGCTCCAGAAACTTTTTGGGAGAACAGCCCATATATTTTTTAAAAACAGAAATAAAATATTTATAATCGGAAAATCCTACTTGTTCAGCGATTTCATATACTTTCAAATCCTTTTGACACAACTGTTTGACAGCCTGACCAATGCGGTAACGATTCAAAAAATCATGAAACGTATAATGCATTTCCTGTTTAAATTTCGTATGAAGATATACACTCGATACGCCCAGATCCTGACTAAACTGCTGCATGGACAACTTACTTGCATATTGCTTTTGAATGGTCTGCAGCATGGCTTTGACGCAGGGATTTTTCGGTTCTGGTATATCCTGCAATATATTTTCAAAAGAAAATGAATTATTTTTCAGCTCTGTGCTGTTTCCCTTCCGATATTGACGCCGTTCGTGTATCTTTTCCTTGACGCGTTCCAGAGCCTGATGAAGATCAGAAAAATCTACCGGTTTTAAGAGATATTCCGTAACATCCAAGGAAATTGCCCGCTTGGCATAGTCAAATTCATCGTATCCGGAAATAATGATTGTTTCATAGGGAACTGAACGCGTCTTTTCCAGCATGGACAAACCGTCCATAAACGGCATCCTAACGTCTGTAATGACAATGTCCGGAGCAAGTTCAGAAATCTTGGTAATACCTTCTTCCCCGTCTCCTGCTTCACCGACCACTACACACCCTTCCCGGCTCCAATCAACAATATACATTAATCCCCGGCGAATGATTTCCTCATCTTCAACAAGCAGGACTTTATACATCGACATCGATATCCACCTTCTTCCTTACAGGCAATCTCATAACGACCCTTACACCGTTCGTATCGCCTTCAATCGTCAGGCCATAAGCGTCTCCGAACAGGACTCGCAGCATACGATGCACATTGTAAAGACCAATATGCTCTGGCGATGCATGGTCTTTTTTCAGTAAGGCTTGAACCTCGGCCAGTCGTTCCAACGTCATGCCTGTACCATCGTCTTCAACCAGCAGAATCATATCGTCATTTTGCTGCCAGCCCTTTAAGGAAATATGAATATAACGCGCCCGCTCCAGACCGTGGACAATACTGTTTTCCACCACAGGCTGAAGCAGAAGCTTTGGCACCTCGCAGGCAAGAAGTTCTTCCGGAATCTGCACGGTATAAGATAAGCGCGAGCCCAATCTCATTTTCTGCAACATCAAGTAATCTTTGATATATTGAAGATCAATACGCAAAGGCACCAAGCCCTCATCGCGGTGAATGCTGTAACGCATCAGACGCGCAAAAGATACGGCCAGTTCAGACGCCCGCTGCGGGTTGAAAAGGATTTCATATCGCAGGGCTTCGAGAACATTGAAGGCAAAATGCGGGTTGAGCTGGCCCTCCAGCTGGCGGACTTCCATGAGACGCTTGCGCTCCGCTAATTCGGCATTGCTCTGCATGAGCCTGTTAATCTCCTGCACCATATGATTGAGTTCTTCATAAAGAATCTGGAATTCCTGCAGTCCGGATCGGGTCTCCAGCTGATAGCCAAGATTGCCGGAACGGATTTCACGTACAGCCGCCAGAAGTTCCTCTACCGGGCGCAAGACTTGATTCGTAAGCTTGCCAACCGCAAAATACAAGAGGACGAAGGCCGCTAATCCGGCCAGGGCCACGAACAGCAGCACAGCTTGAATCAAGACCTGGCGATGCGGCACAGAAGTAAGAGCCATCACATGCAGCTTGCCTTTTTCATCGTCAGCCCGGCTTGCATAATAAGCACGGCCCTCAACATTGATCTCGCCAGCAGCTGTTGCAGGGACACGCATTTTGCCGAGCGGATCAACAAAAGCAGGATTAGTTGAATAAATCACGTGATCAAACGCGTCATAAATAATCATATGCTCGGCCGTCCACTGATCCGTCAGAACGCGGAAACCATCCTGACGCAGAAAAAAGACCAGATAACCGGCAATATGGCCATCCACAAAAACAGAGCGGAAAAATGCATACCCCGTTTGCTGGCCATGCTGGAACGGCAGGTCAACGGCCGCTGACAGCAGGGAATCAGAAGGACGTTCTGTCTTATGCAAAATGGTTATAAAGTCTTCATTTTTTAAGGCAAATTCGACATTATCCTGATAAAGACTTGAAACCAGCGGCTTGCCATCCGCCGTAAGCAGCAGGAAATCCTCTCGCATCATACTGCTCTGCGAAAATGCGTACAATCTCTCACTGATGGCAGTCTTATTCATATGGCCTTGCAAGGCCTGTATAATCAAGGGATCTTTGGCAAAATCATCGAGCCCGTTCTGGCAGCGGGAAAGTTCTGATTCAATCTGCTGTTCAGCAAAAATTCCAGCCGATTTTGTTTCTGCCTCAAAATAAACATGATAGAAGTAAACAATAAATACCTGGAACAGCAGGAGCAGGAAAACGATAAGCATAGCCGCTTCTTTCGTGAAAACCTTCTGCAGATAAGCACGAAATGTACTTGGCTCTCGCATGATACTATCTCCTTTCCTGCTGCCAGCACTCAGATGCTGATATCCCTCCGGCCGGTCAGTTTAAAGAATATCAGCAGCGAAATAATAGATGTTAAGGTCAAAATCGTCGCATATGCCGAAGCATTGCCATAATTACCGCGAATAACCTCGGTATAAATGGAAACCGTCAATGTCTGATTAGCTGTCGTATAGAGAATAATTGAGGAACTCAGCTCACTGATGATGGTTACCCAGCTCATAATCGCCCCAGCCAATACACCCGGCATCATCATGGGCAGTGTGATCTTGCGAAAAGTAGTGAAATCCGAAGCTCCGAGAGAAATCGCCGCTTCCTCAATGCTCGGGCTGATCTGCCCCAAGGCTGTGACACTCGAACGGACTGTGTATGGCATACGGCGAATAGCAAAGGCAATGATCATAATCAATGCCGTGCCGCTCAAAACAATAGGCGGACTGTTAAACGCAAAGAGGAAGGAAATACCCAGGACAGAGCCGGGAACGATAAACGGAAACATCGTTAAAGTATCGAGAATGTTATTGATGACATTTTTCTTGCGTACGCTCAGATATGCGATCAAGACACCGAGAACCAGAACGATGGCAATTGCCACGATACCGAGATAATACGTGTTCCATATTACGGTATTATCCTTGGCAAACAGCGTAGCTTCATAACTCTGAAGCGCATAGCCGCCCGTAAATACCTGGCCGCCATTACTGGCAAGAAATGAAGTGTAAATGACAACAGCCTGTGGCAAGACAGCAAGACCTGTTACAAGATACACAATACCATGAGCCAGGAAATTTCGCAAACCGGTTGCTTTTTCCTGGATAATCGGCTTAAGTGCCGTCATCGTGTATGTATTGCGATTGGCAAGATAACGCTGCGCAAAAAACATCATAACTGTCAGGACAATCATAATAACACAGATAGCCGCCGCAAAACCATCATCACCGCCTACCTCTCCCATAAAGGAAGTGTAAACGAGTACTGGCATTGTTTTGAAGCCTTCACCAATAAGCATCGGCGTACCGAAATCGGCAAACACGCGCATAAATACCAGCATGGAACTTGCAAGGAGGGTAGGCAGTACCAGCGGCACCAGAATCCGGCGCATACGGTCAAAACGAGAGCAGCCAAGGCTTTCTGCTGCTTCATTCAAAGAATTGTCAAAGTTTTTCAAAGCGCCGGAAACAAAAATATAAATCAAAGGGAAGGACTGCAGAGTAAAGACCAGCACAATACCTGCAAAACCATAAACGCCGTCAAATGTTGTATGCAGGAGTTCATTGAAGAAATTCGTGACCACGCCGCTGCGCCCCAGCAGCTGAATCCAGGCATAGGCGCCGATAAAAGGCGGAGACAGATAGGAAATAACGATGAGAATGTTAAGAAAACTGCTGCCGCGTATCTTGATGCTGCGCATCAGATAGGCCATGGGCAGTCCAAGCATCGCAGCGAACAATGTGGAAACCACAGTCACTTCCATGCTGTGTACCATTGTTTCCCAATAAAACCGTTTCGTGAAGAATCGCGTAAAATACTCCAGTGTGATGGAACCGGAGGCAGGATCCATAATACTCTTATAGAGAACTAATACCAGAGGATACAGCACAAACAGTGCAAAAAAGGCAAAAATCCAGAAACTCAGGACATTCCAGAGAGTCAAGGTTTTATTCTTTCTTTCCATCATCTTCACCTTCTATCATTGATTCCTGACTCTGAGCGTGAAAAACATTGATGCGGTCCGCCTTCATCTGCAATGTGACCGCAGTACCATCGGGAAGATGTCTCCCTTCCCCCTGATACTGAATGACTTCAAGATCATGCCCTTTATCCGTTTTCATAAAATAATGGGTGGCAATACCCAGAAAGACACTGCTGACGACGATAGCCGGAATACCGGGCTGCTCGGAAGGCATAATGTCAAATTCTTCTGGACGTACGGATACAATTACATCTTCTTCCGATGAGTCTTTGCGCACTGTGTGAATGGGCAGACGCCAGCCATCCTGAAAAATCAGATCAAAAGATTTTTCACCACGTGCCAGTTTTGCCTGCAGAAAATTGGAAAGACCGATAAAACCGGCGACAAATACATTAGCCGGTCGTTTATAAATATGCTGCGGCGTGCCAATCTGCTGAATGACACCATTATTCATGACAGCAATACGATCCGATACAGCCAGAGCTTCCTCCTGATCATGCGTGACATAAACAGTCGTAATGTGAATCTGACGCTGAATATTCTTGATTGCATTGCGCATCTCCACGCGCAGCTTCGCGTCAAGATTTGAAAGCGGTTCATCCATCAGCAGGACTTCCGGCTGAATCACGATGGCCCGCGCCAGAGCGACGCGCTGTTGCTGGCCGCCAGACAGTTCGGTTGGCATGCGATTCTGCAGATGGTCAATCTTGACCACCTGCAGGATCTTCTCTACCTTCGGCCAGATTTCTTTCTCAGGCACTTTGCGCATGCGCAGGCCAAACGCAACATTATCCTTTACTGACATATGCGGGAATATCGCATAGTTTTGGAAGACCATGCCCATATTGCGGTGATCCGTCGGCACCTCGTTGATCCGCTTGCCATTTAAGCGGATTTCTCCTTCCTCAATGGAATTAAAACCAATGATCATGCGCAGAAGCGTCGTTTTGCCGCAGCCAGAAGGCCCCAGCAGTGTAAAAAATTCGCCCGGCAGGATCTTTGCGGACAAACCTTTGACAACTGTATTATCTCCATAACGCTTGACGACATGGTCAATATCAATGGATACACTCATTTTTCTTACCTCCGAAAAAAAGCGGCAGGATCTGCGCTGCTTCTGCACGCTGTATCCTGCCGCAAAAACTGCTGCGTTGTACCGGATAAACGAATAAGTGAGGAATGTTTCAGCGATTGTCCTCAAGATGCTTGTTCCAGAGCGACACAATATCTGGTTTGTGGTCCGAAACCCAGCCTTCATCATAATTCGGGAATAAATGGATCTGATCCATCGGTGTCATATAAGAAGCCAAAGTTATATTTTTCCGCAGGGGACGAACTGTAAGCTCCTTGCCTGCCATTTCCTGGATTTTCTGTGAAATCATGTAGTCTACGAATTTCTTGGCATTTTCAGGATGCTTGCATCCTTTGATGATCTGTACAGACTCACCCGGGAAAATTGCCCCTTCCTGCGGGAAAACGACTTTAACCGGCGCACTGTTTCTCACGTATGTCGCAGCCGGATCTTCCCAGGTCAGGCCCACCGTGTATTCTCCATCGGCTACTCCTTTGTGAACCGCACCAGAACTATTAAGCATCTTGCCATCGAGATTCTTGATGAATTTATCAACATAGGCCCATGCTTCCGGGGACATCGGATCGCCATCCTTGCCTTTGGCATAAAGCATGGCCATCAGGGACTGGAAAGCAGAACTGGAGTTTGCCGGATCGCCGAAGGCAATCTTTCCTTTAAGATCCGGATTCAGCAAATCATCAAATGTCGCAATTTTCGTATCTCCTGCCAGATTTGTATTGACAATAAGAACCGTAGGATCCGCAAAAGCCGGTGTGAAATAGCCTGTCTTATTACGGAAAGCATCCATCATGTTCTCATCTTCAGAAGAGACATATTCCATAAACAAATCTTTCTGTGATTCCAGCATGGTCTGGTCAGCAGCCCAGAGAACATCTCCCTGCGGATTTCCTTTTTCCGAAGAAACGCGCTTGATCAGCGGTCCCGTACCGGCTACGACAACATTAACCTTGATGCCAGTGTCTTTTTCAAAATTTGGGATCACCAGATTATTGAGACTTTCACTGCGCGCCGTATACACGGTCAAAACATTTTCTTCACCACTCGATGATGAGGCACTCTGCTTGCTGCTGCCACCACAGCCGGCAACGGATACAGCAGTAACCGCGGCCAGAAGAAGCATCATCCATTTCTTTTTCATCCGCATTTTTTTCGCTCCTTTCCAATGACCTGGCAAAAATATTTCCGTTCTCCTGCACTAAATCTGCCAGGCAGCTTGTGGATATCTGTTAATTCTATTGTATCAGATCACAAATTTTTGTCTATCCGATAAAAGTTAAAAGATATCCAATATTCTTAATTTTTGTCAAAATAAAAAATCCTTTACGCACGCTTCCTGAAAAACCGAAAGTAAGGATTTTGTAACAGACAGTAAAAAAACGCACCAGATAAAAATATCCGCCGCATCGATTTCTGAGGAGAAGGAAACCGATACGGCGGATATTTCAGCACTTATATTTTATTTTTCAGGCATCCACGCCCCAGGCGGGATTGCGCAGCATGGCACGGCCGACGCCGATGAGGTCTGCCGCTTTTCTCTGCAGCAGCTCTTCCGCCTGCTGAGGCGTCCGCACGCCGCCCGTCAGAATGACAGGCAGGCTGGTCGCTGCCTTGACGGCCGTTGTCATATCGGCAAACCAGCCGGCTTCGCTATGACCCGGACGCGTATATATATGAAGACCGCCAGAAAGATCCAGCAGGTCGATATCAAGAGAGGAAAGAATTTTCGCTGCTCTGACCGCATCTTCGATCGTACTGCCGCTCTCCATGTAATCGCAGCCGCCGAGCCGGACGGCAACGGGAAAATCAGCACCAACGGCCCGGCGTACAGCTGCAATCGTTTCCGTCAGGAAACGCAGCCGGGTTTCGATATTCTGTGGACCGTAAGCATCGGTGCGGTAATTGGTCAGAGGTGAATAAAACTGATTCAGGAGATAGCCATGTGCGGCATGGATTTCCACGCCGTCATAGCCAGCTTCTTTTACACGGCGTGCGGCAGCAGCAAACTTTTCTTCAAGCTGCAGAATTTCTTCTGCTGGCAAGGCCCGGCTGGTGCCGCTGCCCGTCGAAAGCGCACTGGCTGATACCATTTTTTCGCCCGTGATATACGAGGATGTATTGATGCCGGCATGATTGATCTGCGCAAAAAAGCGAAGCTCTGGATTGACGGCACGCACAGCAGCCGTCAGTTTCTGCTGATACGGAATCACCTTGTCACTGGCAAAAGACAGCTGATACGGATTGGCCTTGCCCTGCATGTCAATATAATGATGTTCGGTAAAAAGCAGCCCGGCAAGCGGATTGCCGGCCATTTTCTGATAATGCGCGATGGTTGCGCGGCCCGGCAGATCATGTTCCGAGCTTTGTGTAGCCATTGGCGGAATGACCAGCCGGCTTTTGAGCTGCAGACGGCCATGTACCAAAGGCTTTTGTAAGATCATTTCTGTCACTTCCTTCATATTTTACACGTTTTATACGCTCCTGCCCATTTCTTCCGCCTGCTGAAGTTCGGGATGCCCGGCGATCGTGCCATCCGACGTCGTGCCGCCGGCAAAGATCGTGCCTTTGAGCTTTGCCTGATGGAATACCTTGAGCCAGCCCTGCAGCCCGCCGATGGCATGCTCCGGTGTATCCGGTGACGTCGCCTCAGCAGCTGTGAGCAGGTAAACCTCGCGGAATTTATAATCCGCAGTGTACAGGCAGTTTGTCCGGTCCAGCAGGGTTTTCATCTGCCCCGACATTTCATAGTAATAGATCGGCGTGGCGAAAACGACGACGTCTGCCGTGCGGATTTTCTGCACAACGGTTTCGACATCATCGTGATTGACCACACAGCTTTTCGTGCGCAAGCAGCCCCAGCAGCCAACACAGAAACCGATTTTTTTACCAGCCAGAGGAATAAATTCCACCCGATTGCCAGCTTCTGCCGCTCCTTTCGCAAAAGCCTCAGCCAGCGCATTGGAATTTCCATGTATCCTGGGACTGGTACCTATGATCAGAACATTTTTTCCCATGAAATATCACCTTCTGTTTTCAGCAGCCATTCCGGCCGGTCACCGTATGTTAAATAGCATTGAGTGAATCGCGCATATCGCGCAGTCCTTGTTCGCCATATCGCTGATAAACGGCATCGAGACGGTCGATCATATCCTGCTTCTGTTCCGGAATCCGGCCGTAGATGGACGTGATGATTGAAGCATTCGTCGCATCAATGAGCGTCGGATTCTTGAGATCCTTGAGGAATTCCTTGAGTTCAAGAATGCGCTCGCCTTCCGTGGCTTCCTCGAAATCACCAGAACGCACATTCTGCATGAGCGGCGTATCGGGGAAAATCGTGAGACCGGCGATAATGATGCGGTCCGGATGAATCTGATTGAAAACCTCTGCCGTCTTTTTCGCATGATCAAGGCCATAACCTCTGCCGCCGAGGCCGCTGAGGAAGATGACTTCGAACGGCAGATCTGCCTTGTCGAGCTTCGAAAGCTGCGGCACGATTTCATCGGCATGGTAGCCTTTGTTCATATAAGTCAGAACATGCTCGTCGCCAGATTCCACACCAAAGACGATGCCCGCATAGCCGAGTTCCCTGAGCTGACGGAGCTGCTCAACGGTTTTATTTTTGAGGCTGTTGACGCGGCCATAACCGCCGATCGTCTGGACAAACGGCAGATATTCATGAATGAGTTCGGCAATCCGCTTGAGCCGGTCAAAACTCAGCAGGAAAGGATCCGCGCCCTGCAGCCAGATGCGCGGGAACGGGATGCCATAGCTTGCAAGTTCCTGCAGGTCTTCAATGATTTCATGTTCCGGCGAAACACCAAACGGTGCATCTTTATAATAGGTACAGAAGCGGCAGGCGTTGTGGCTGCAGCCGCTCGTGACCTGCAAATAAGCACTCCGTGCCTCATAGGGCGGACGGACAACATTACTGGCAAAATGCATGATAAATCTCTCCCATTGATATGATATGTTATCGTAACGTAATTTCTGCTGCAGGCTTTTTCCAGCGGTCAGACCGACTGCATGCTGTGGCGCCAGCGGTGCAGGGCCTGCTCCGTCTTTTCATCAAAGCGGTCGATAACCTTATCGAGTTCTCTGAGAATCTGCTCTTTTTCCTGCGGCAGAGTGACCTCAAAGCGGACCGTACTCGTCGACGTGCCCGAATTGATCGTGATAGGAATCTGCAGCTCAGCGATGAGCGTGCGGATTTCTTCGAGGCGTTCCTTTTCGGAAGCTTCCGTCCACTCGCCGGCCATCATCTGCTGGTAAAGCTTCGTGCCCGGCAGTACAGCGACATTTGTCAGCATCATATAATACGGATGAATCTGATTGAAAATTTTCGCTGACTTCTTCGCACTCTCGACAAGCTTGCCCTTGCCGGCCAGGCCGCCGAGATAAATCATGCGGTACGTGATGCCGGCTTCATCCATCTTTTTGCCAGCATCAAGGATATCTTGGGCCGTATAGCCCTTGTTGACAAAAGCCAGCACCTCATCATCGCCCGTCTCGATGCCGATCATGATCTCGTCGAGGCCGTGTTCCTTGATCCGTTTGATGTCCTCGACGGATTTCTGTCTGAAGTCAGAAATCGTGGCATAGGTTGAAATACGAGCATCAGGATAATACTTTTTCATGAGGTCCCAGACTTCAATCTGCTTGTTCGTGGAAAGAACAAACGGATTGCCGCCCGAAGCCCAGATATTTTTTGCATCCGGCCATTCGCGCTTTGCTTCCTGCAGGTCGGCCTCAATCTGCTCGAGCGGTGCGACCATGAACGGCGTATCCTTGTAGAAATTACAGAACGTGCAGGCGTTATGCGAGCAGCCGGCCGTTACTTCAATGAAAAGGCTGTCGGCGTCCGTCTGCGGTCTGATGATTGGTCCATGAAAATGCATGATGATGATCTCCTTTATATTTACAATTCGCTGATTATAGATATGTAATCTCCAAGAAAATGGCAGGCGAACCTGCCGTTTTTTGCTTTGACATAAAACTGTTATAATTCGGTGCGGATGAATTCTGCAAGCTTCTGAATCGTCTCTTCGTTGCGCCGGTAGTAGGTCCACTTGCCGCAGCGCTTGGATTCCAGAAGATTCGCCCGCTGCAGCATATCCAGATAACTGGATATCGTCGACTGAGAAACTCCTGCCTTGTCACAGATGGATCCTACACAGGCACAGTTTTCAAATGTCTCCCCTTCCGGTATGTGGATTCCCTGCGGAGGAAAATATTTTTCCGGATCCTTCAGCCATTTCAGGATGTTCAGCCGCGTCTCATTCGCGAGTGCTTTGAAGATGTTTATTTCGTTCATGCTTTTATTATATCTATTTTTATCGATATGTCAATATGTTTTTTTAGAAATATAAAAAAATCTCTCCCCGGTCTTGCATCAATTGCCGAAAGAGAGATTTTATCAATCCTATTTAGAAATCAGGGCGCCTCATAATGCGGTTTAAGAGGCGGCAAAAAGGAAAACAGCCGCGAACGTTCCGCATTGAGTACCAGGGAAAAATCAAAAGAAAATTGCTCCAGCAAATCCGCAGCCAGGGACTGGTCGCCCACAGCACTCGGGTCATGCGCATCGGAATCCACGACGACCATGACGCGGTACTGCTGGCAGAGGGCGAGCATCTGCCGGTAATTTTCGACGCAGTTGAGGCGCTTGTCCGGTTTGCGCAGGGAACTGTTGTTGACTTCGAGAGCCACATGATAATCCCGGGCAGCTTTGACAAGTGCCTCATAATCCAATGGTGTGTGATCATCATCGGGATGCGAGACGATATAAATATGCGGATTTTGCATGCAGGAAATGAGGTTTTCCGTATTTTTGGCGCGTCCGGCATCTTCATAGCACTGGCAGTGAATGCCGGCAATGGCATAGTCGAGCCGCTCGAGATAATGCTCAGAAAGCGAAAGCGTTCCGTCATTGAGGACATTGACCTCCGAGCCATGAAGGACCTCCACGCCGTACAGGTAACGCGGCACAGCCTTGAGATTGCCGTAATAAAAGGGGTCCACAGTTCCCGGAATCCCTGGTGCATGTTCTGTGATGCCAAGGACCTCCAGATTTTTTTCTGCTGCGGCCTGTGCCATCTCGCGGATCGTGCCATAGGCATGGCCGCTGACTAACGTATGTGTATGTAAATCAGCAATAAATTTTCCCATTTTTTTCACCTCTGCAAACAAAAATAGTACTGCCCGTTTCCGTTTCCGAAAGCAGGCAGCACTATTTACCAGCCCGGCTTCAGATGAAGCAGGCTCTTATTCAAATTCAATCGTAGCCGGCGGCTTGCCCGTGCAGTCATAAAGCACGCGGTTGACGCCTTTGACTTCGTTGACAATGCGGCTCGTCGTCTTCTGCAGGACTTCCCACGGAAGCTGCGCACTCTCGGCCGTCATGAAATCGCTCGTCATGACAGCACGCAAGGCAATGGCGTAATCATACGTACGGCCATCACCCATGACGCCGACACTGCGCATATTCGTCAAAGCGGCAAAATACTGGCCCAGCCCCTTGACGCCGGCTTTGGCCACTTCCTCGCGGTAAATCGCATCGGCTTCCTGAACGATCTTGACTTTCTCAGCCGTAACTTCGCCGATGATGCGGATGCCGAGGCCCGGGCCCGGGAACGGCTGACGGTTGACAAGGTATTCCGGCAGGCCGAGTTCACGGCCGGCAGCGCGGACCTCATCCTTAAAGAGCAGGCGCAGCGGCTCGACGATCTCTTTGAAATCGACAAAATCCGGCAGGCCGCCGACATTATGATGGCTCTTGATCACAGCCGATTTGCCGAGGCCGCTTTCGATGACATCCGGATAAATCGTGCCCTGTACGAGGAAATCCACGGCGCCGATCTTCTTGGCCTCTTCCTCAAAGACGCGGATGAACTCCTCGCCGATGATCTTGCGCTTCTTCTCCGGCTCCGTCACGCCCTTGAGCTTCTCGTAGAAACGGTCCTTGGCATTGACGCGGATGAAGTTGAGGTCATACGGACCCTCAGGGCCGAAGACCGACTCCACCTGGTCGCCCTCATCCTTGCGCAGCAGGCCGTGGTCGACGAAGACACACGTCAGCTGCTTGCCGATGGCTTTCGAGAGCAGGACAGCGGCCACGGAAGAATCGACACCGCCGGACAGGGCACAGAGTGCCTTGCCCGTGCCGATTTTTGCCTTGAGTTCTGCAATCGTCGTCTTGACGAACGAATCCATCTTCCAGTCGCCCTTGCAGGCGCAGACGCTGTAGACGAAGTTATGGAGCATTTCCTTGCCCTGCTCCGTGTGCATGACTTCCGGATGGAACTGCGTGGCATAGAGACGGCGTTTCTCATTCTCCATTGCAGCGACCGGGCAGACTGGCGTGAAAGCCGTGACCGTGAACCCTTCAGGAGCCTCGGCGATGTAGTCCGTATGGCTCATCCAGCAGATGCTCTTTTCCCGGACACCCGCGAAGAGCTTCGAGCTCTTGCCAGCCGCATTGAGCGTGACCTCCGTCTTGCCGTACTCGCTCGTCGGCGCCGTCTCGACCTTGCCGCCCAGAAGATGGGCCATGAGCTGCGAGCCGTAGCAGATGCCGAGCACCGGGATGCCGAGCTCGAAGAGTTCCGGGCTGCACGTCACGGCGTCTTCCGTGTAAACACTGTTCGGACCGCCCGTCAGGATGATGCCCTTTGGGGCCATCTCGCGGATTTTCTCGATGGACAGCGACTGCGGATGGACTTCGCAGTAAACATGGTTTTCACGCACGCGGCGCGCGATGAGCTGATTGTACTGGCCACCGAAGTCCAGCACGAGAATCATTTCATTTGCAGGCTTGCTCAATTTTGTTCCTCCCAATCAAAAAACCTTATCTTTTTCCAAATTATATCATAGCCGCGAAAAAAAAGAAACGCCTCCTGTGCCGCGCGGCACATCTCAGCGTCGCGTCCGCTCCAACGAACGGCATAGAAAAGCGCCGCCGGACATCCCGGCAGCGCCATGTATCGTGTATATCATTCAATGTCCCAGCGGGTCCTCGCCATACGGATTGGGTCCGCGGTTGCCGCGGATCATCATCAGGCAGACCACGAGCAGCATCATGAAGAGATTGATGCCCTGCACGAGCTCGGCCTCCATGCTGTCCTGCGGCAGGCCCGCAATAGCACGGAAGAAGAACGGCTGCAGGATGCCGACCACGAGATAGAATACGGCCAGCGGCCTGCCGAAACCGATGTCGTGCAGGCGGCGCGCGACGAGCGTGTAAATGGAGATGACCTCGATGATCGAAACGATCGTCGTCGCGGCCTCGGCAGCCGTCTGACTGCCGAATCCCTTGAAAAACAGGGAATACAGGAGCAGCGCCACAATGGTTGAAACGATGATGACCCCGAAGAGCCGCATGATGAAGGGTTTGCGGTTCAACCGCCCCTCACAGCTGAAGAATTTCTCGCGCAGCGCCTGCGCATCCAAGTAACTATTCGCGATTTTCAAACCAAATCCCTCTTTCCATTCATGCATCTTCGTGGGAATCCATCAGATAGGCCTCCACCGCCGCGCGGCTGGCGCGGACATCGAAGCCCTTGCGGAACAGGCTGGCCATGAGCTTCTGCCGGTCCTCGGTGCGGGATTTCAGTGCCAGCACGCGCAGAGCCGCGGCCTTTTCGCGCGCGTACGTATCGCGCGGCACGCAGCTCTTCACGAGTTCCCGGTCAAAGCCGCGCTGCACGAGCTTCAGGCAGATCTGCCGCACGGAGCTCCGGCTCTCCTCGTAGAGGAACTGGAACTGGCGTGCGCAGGCATCTGCATCGTTAATGTAGTGGCGTTCCTTGAGCCGCTCGATGGCAGCCTGGATATCCGCCTCTGCGTAGCCCTTGCGCAAAAGCTTTTCGCGCAGCTTTTGCTCACTCTGCTCCTGGCGCGCGAGGATATCGACGGCCGCTACGAGCGCCGTCTTCTGCGGGCGCCCTGACCGCTTACCGTCCTCTGACTCTGCGCGGCGCGAGCGCCGCGTGCGCCGGCTTTTCCCCATCTCCGGTTCCTGCCTGGAAGACGAGCCCGCATGATAGCTGCGGTACATCATGCTTCGTCATCCGCGCCTGCATGCTCTTCCTGTTCCTGCAGGACTTCCGCTTCCGCCTGCTTCAGGGAGTCGCCGGCTTCTGGATTGTCAAGCAGCTTCGCGCGGATCTTCTCCTCGATTTCTGCACATACCTCCGGCTGTTCACGCAGCGACTGCTTGGCGTTCTCCTTGCCCTGACCGAGGCGCGTACCCTCGTACGAGAACCAGGCGCCGCTCTTGTCGACAATGTCGAGGTCAACGCCCATATCGATGATGCTCGAAAGCTTCGAGACGCCTTCACCGTACATGATGTCGAACTCTGCCGTGCGGAACGGCGGCGCGACCTTGTTCTTGACGACCTTGATGCGCGTGCGGTTGCCAATGACATCCTGTCCCTGCTTGATTGTATCGATCTTGCGGACATCGAGGCGCACGGACGAATAGAATTTCAGTGCGCGGCCGCCCGTCGTCGTCTCAGGGTTGCCGAACATGACGCCCACCTTCTCGCGGATCTGGTTGATGAAGATCGCGACCGTGCGGGACTTGGCGATGATACCCGTGAGCTTGCGCATGGCCTGGCTCATGAGGCGGGCCTGCAGGCCAACGTGGCTGTCGCCCATATCGCCTTCGATCTCGGCCTTCGGCACGAGTGCAGCGACCGAGTCGACGACGATGATGTCGATGGCACCGCTGCGCACGAGCGCATCGACAATGTCAAGCGCCTGTTCGCCCGTATCCGGCTGCGAGATCAGGAGATCGTCAATATTGACACCGAGCTTGGCGGCATAGACCGGGTCGAGTGCATGCTCGGCATCGATGAAGGCCGCGATGCCGCCATTCTTCTGTGCTTCGGCAATCATGTGCAGCGTGACCGTCGTCTTACCGGAAGATTCCGGGCCATAGACCTCGATGATGCGGCCGCGCGGCACACCGCCCACGCCGAGTGCAATATCGAGCGGCAGGATCCCCGTCGGGATGACCTCGATGTCCATGTTGGCCTTGGCATCGCCGAGACGCATGATCGAGCCCTTGCCGAAATCCTTCTCGATTTTCTTCAAGGCATTCTCCAGGGCTTCCTGGCGGCTGTTTAAATCTTTCTTTTCCGTTTTATCTGCTGCCAATCGTATCGCTCCTTTCACGAACTGTAATCAGCTGAGTATATCCATTATAACAATGAACAGCCTTCCTGACAAGGAAGGCTGTTCCAGAGGACCGTCATGCCAGCGGCATGAACGGGATGGTTCTTACATATAATCGGCCGTGGATTTCTTGCGCTCCTGCTTGACGAGGCCAAGCTTGGCGGCAATCCACTCCATGGCGACGAAGAAGACGGGAATCAGGAAGATACCCATGGCCGTCGCAAAGAGCATACCGCCGACGACGGCGACACCCATGCCGTTACGCGCGGCTGCACCGGCGCCCGTGGCAACAGCCAGCGGGATACAGCCGATGATGAAGGCGAACGAAGTCATGAGGATTGGACGCAGTCGGAGTCCGGCAGCCTCAAGTGCTGCCTTCACAGGCTCCATGCCGCGGTCAACACGGACCTTCGCGAACTCGACGATCAGGATGGCGTTCTTGGCAGCCAGACCGATGATCGCGATGATACCGATCTGCATGTAAACACTGTCCTGAAGGCCGGCGTTCTGATGACCGAACATCGCTTCAAGAATGGAAAGACCATACTCCGAAACGAGGGCACCGAAGATACCCGTCGGCACCGTTAAGAGGACGGCAAACGGGACACTCCAGCTCTCGTAGAGGGCTGCGAGGCAGAGGAAGACGAAGACGAGCGAGAGCACGAGGACCTGCAGCGTCGAGCTCGAGGCCTTGGCCTCCTCACGGCTCTGGCCGGACCACTCGATGTTAAAGCCCGTGCCGGCATTCTGCTGGACGACTTCCTTGATGGCATTCATGGCCTGGCCAGAGGAATAGCCGTTGCCCGTCTGGCCCGTGATCTGAATGGAACGCGTGCCGTTGAAGCGGGAAATCGTCGACGGGCCCGACGTGAGTCTTGGTTTCAGCAGCGTATCGAGCGGTACCATCGTGCCCGAGTTCGACTTGACAAAAATGAACTTCATCGCATCGGTCGAACTGCGATAATCATTGTCTGCCTGCAGCATGACCTTGTAGCTGCGGCCGAAGCGGTTGAAGTCATTAACCTGATAGCCGCCGTAGTTGACCTGCATGGCTGTGAATACATCGGAAAGCGTGATGCCGAGGTTCTTGACCTTCTCACGGTCAACCTCGTACTGGACGACCGGCGAGCCTGCCGAATACGTCGAACGCACGCCGGCGAGTTCCGGACGCTGGTTGGCCGCAGCGACAATCTTCTTCGTGATGTCGTTGAGTTCCGTCTCGCTGTGGCCCGTCATATCCTGCAGCTGGAGGGTCCAGCCGCCCGTCATGCCGAGGCCCGGCAGAGCCGGCGGATTCATGGCGATGACCGTGGCCTCCGGCGCGACCTTGGCGCCAATGCCAAAGGCCGTGCGCACAGCAGCATCAATGGATTCATCCGCATTCTCACGCTGTGACCAGTCTTTCATGCCGACAACAATCATGCCGGCACTCGACGAGGAACCACCAGAAAGCGGCGAGAAGCCCGTGATGGCCATCGTACTGTCGAGGCCCTTGATGCTGCCCATCAGCGCCGTATTGAGGCGGTCGATGACCTCCTGCGTGCGGTTGGCTGAGGTGCCATCCGGCATCTCAACAGCGGCAAACATATAGCCCTGGTCTTCGTTTGGCACAAAGGTGGATGGCAATTTCTGGAAAATGATGCCCGCGCAGCCTGCCACGATCAGCAGGAAAATCAGCGCCAGGCGTGTATGGCGAATGAATTTGGCCACGACACCAACGTATCCGCGTTTCATGCGTTCAAACCAGTTGTTGAACTTGACGAAGAAACGTCCGAGAACACCTTCATCGTCTTTTTCCGTATGCTTCTTGAGCATCATCGCACAGAGTGCCGGCGTCAGCGTCAGGGCCACGAAGGCCGAAAGGCAGACGGACACGGCGATGGTCAGGGCAAACTGCTTGTAGAGAACGCCTGTCATGCCGCCGAGGAACGCGACCGGCACGAAGACGGCCGAGAGGACGACGGCAATGGCGATGACCGGGCCCTGGACCTCGTCCATGGCGCGTTCCGTCGCATCAACCGGCATCAAGCCCTCCTCCATGTGCTTCTCGACGTTCTCGATGACGACGATGGCATCGTCGACGACGAGGCCGATGGCAAGAACCATGGCAAAGAGCGTCAGTGTGTTGATCGTGAAGTCGAGCACAATGAAGGCACCGAGCGTACCGACCAGGGAAACCGGGACGGCGAGCAGCGGGATGATCGTAGCGCGCCAGTTCTGCAGGAAGATGAAGATGACGAAGACGACGAGCAGCAGTGCTTCGAAGAATGTCATGAGGACTTCTTCAATCGATGTACTGATGTAGTTCGTCGAATCAAAGATTGTCGACATCTCCATGCCTGGCGGCAAAGTTCCCTTTGCTTCATCAAAGACCTTGCGGACTTCGCTGATGGTCTTCATGGCATTGGCATCACTTGTCAGATTGATACCGAAACCAACGGCCGGATAGCCTTTGAATTTCGAAATGATGGCTTCTGACTGCGAACCGGTTTCTATTTTCGCGACATCCTTGAGGCGGACAAACTGTCCATCACCATTCGACTTGATGATGACATTGCCGAATTCTTCCGGCGTCGTCAGACGGCCTTCAATCTTGCCGGACATCTGCTTTTCCTGCCCGTTGTTGACTGGCATGGCGCCGACCGTACCGGCCGGGGCCTGGACATTCTGCTCCTTGATGGCTGCCGTGACATCCGCCACGGTCAGACCGAGTTCCGCGAGGCGGTCCGGGTTGAGCCAAACGCGCATCGCATAGTCGGAACCAAAGACCTGGACATTACCGACACCATCGATGCGCTTAAGTTTATCGAGAAGGTAAATCGTCGCGTAGTTCTTCATGAACGCACGGTCATACATGCCGTCCGGCGAATAGAAGGCCATCATGTAGGCCATATCATTTGTCGATTTCTTGGTCGTCAGGCCGACCTGCTGGACCTCGGAAGGCAGCTGACTCGTCGCCGAAGCAACATTGTTCTGCACCTTGACAGAGTCCATATCGCCGTCCGTGCCGACGGTAAAGGTAACGGACAGGCTGTAGCGGCCCGTATCATCGGAGCTCGAGGACATGTAATCCATGCCCTGCGTGCCATTGACCTGATCCTCGACAATCTGCGCGACCGTCTGGTTGACGACCGAGGCACTGGCGCCCGTATACGTCGTGCTGACGCTGACCGTTGGCGGCGAGATCTGCGGGTACTGCGCGATTGGCAGCTGCGTGGCCGCAATGGAACCGGCGATGACGATGATCAGCGAGATGACGATGGCGAATATCGGGCGGTGAATAAAGAATTTAGACACGATGCCGCCTCCTTAGTTACTGCTGCTGTCGCTGTTCGTCATCGTATCGTACGGCGTCGTATCTTCATCGAAGGAGAATCCCATCTCCTCCGGTGTTACCATCGTGACGGCAAGCTCCTTGCCCTCGGTCAGGCTCGAAAGACCTTCGACCACGACCTTATCGCTGGCGGACAAACCGCTCTTGACGACATAGTAGCTGCCAATCTGCTGGCCGAGTTCGATGCTGCGTGCCTCCGATTTGCCGTCCTCGCCGACGACCATGACAAACGTCTTGTCGAGCAGCTGCTGCACGGCGCGCTGCGGCACGAGGATGGCATTCGGAATCGTCTCGCCCGTGAGTTTAACACGGGCAAACATTCCCGGCAGCAGCAGGCCGTTCGGATTCGGGAACAGGGCCTTGATGGTCAGTGTACCCGTGTTCTGTGCGAGGGCACGGTCTGCCTGCACGATGCGTCCGTCGAGCGGATACGTCGTGCCATCCGAGAGTTTGACGGAGACGTTAATCGCGTCGCCGGAACCGCTCTGCATGACCTGGATATTGCGGAATTTGAGATACTCCGCTTCCGAAATGCTGAACTGGACGAAAACGGGATCCACCGTACCGATGGTCACGAGATTCGTGTTGCCGGCCGTGGCAAAGGTACCGACAGCGACATCATCGACGGAAACCTGGCCGGACATCGGTGCATAGACAACCGTATCATCGAGGTCCTGCTGGGCCTTCTGTACGAGTGCCTGATTGGCGGCGGCTGCGGCGGCATAGGCGTTGACGTTCGCCTGCTGCGTCGTCACCGTCTGCTCCGAGATGGCATCAGCGGCCAGGAGGGACTGATCGCGGTAGAGATCGGTCTCGGCATTCGAGAGCGTTGCCTGCGACTGCGCGAGATTGGCCTGAGCCTGGAGCACGGCCGACTCGTACTGGCGGGAATCGAGGCGATAGAGCGGCTGTCCGGCATCGACATGATCGCCGCCGTGGAAATACTTCTCGACAATCTTGCCCGATACCTTGGACTGAACCTTTACCTCGTCCTTGCCGACGACCTGGCCAGCATACTCGCTGGAAATCGGTGCATCGGTCTGCAGGACCTGCATGGCCTTGACCTGGGTGGCCTTGGACTGTGCGGCCTGCTGACTGCCGCCGCAGCCGGCAATGAACACCGGTGAGGTGGCGAGTGCCGCCGCCAGCAGCAGGGCCTTGAGTTTTTTGTTTTTCGTAAAAAACAAACAGATGACCTCCTTTTCTGATATTGGAACGAGGTCCGGTCACCCGTCGCCTGCATTCCGTTGCGGTTATTTCCCATCTGTCTTGTTCTAGAATAGTAAATAAATGTTTACTATCGATAGAATCTATAGTATATTATATTTGAACAAAAGTCAATATTCGACCAGTGATATCCTGTATTTCACTGACTTTTTTATGGTAAATGATAAAGATAAAAAAGAGATAAAAGAAACAGATCATGAGGGAGAGTTATTTACTATGGAAGAGAAAGAAAAGCAGCCCCATTCGTTATTGTCCAGGCGTTTTACGGAAATGGTGCTCCTGATCCACAATTACTTTTACCGGCAGGGACAGATTCCCATACCGCTCAATCAGTTCTGCGTGCTCGTCATGCTGCAGAGCCGCGATACAGCCTGCATCTCCGAGCTCTGCTCCACGCTGCATCTGTCCAAGCAGCAGATGACGACGATCGTCGAAAAACTCACGACGATCGGCTATATCGAACGTCACAGCGACCCCGACGACCGCCGGCGCAGCCTGCTGAGCATCACGACGTCCGGTCGGCAGCTGCTCGAGTTACAGGATGACTGCGTGCGCGAACGCTTCGACCAGCGTCTCGCACGGCTGTCTCCGCAGCAGATAGATGCACTCGACACCAGCATGCAGATCCTCAATGAATCCGTTGAAAAAATGTTTTCCTGAAAAAGCCGCCCTTCGTGGCGGCTTTTCATCAGAAAAGGGACTGCTTTGCCTTGCAGTCCCTTTTCTGATGCCTCAGGCAAGCGGAATCACATCGAGATCATCCGGCACAAAGACATTGCCGTGATAATATTCCCTTGACTCCGCCGTGTAAGCCTGTTTGCGCGTATCAATGCTCTTGTCTTCCGTATGATAGAGCACGAGATTCTTGACGCCGAGTTCCTCTGCCAGCTCGCTGGCTTCCTTTACCGTACTGTGATTCTTCTCATACGGCTTGAATTTGTCGCGGTCGCCGTACTTGCAGAATGCCTCGGCGAGCAGCCAGTCTGCCCCCTCCGCATACTGCCTGTCGTGTTCGTTATACGGCTCGTCGCCGAGGCACGTGAAGCGCATGCCGTCCTTGAAGCGCAGCTCGTAGCCGAACTGCTTGGCTTTCGTTGAAAGGATATCGAAGGCCGTGAGCGTCACATCCTCGAAGGTGACCGTCTCCCCATCCGTGACTTCATGCAGGAAGATGCTCGTGCCGACACGCGCGAAATCCTTCTTCTTGAGCGTCATCTTTGTCATCGTCAGCAGCATGTCCATGACGACGTCGTGGCAGTAGATGTGGAATTCTCCCTGATACTTGCCCTTGTTCATGAGGTCTGCCACTTTGCGCATGACCCAAATGACGCCGAGCACATGGTCTGTGTGACCATGCGTCACGAACATGTGATGACACTTCTGGTAGTCAAAGCCCGCCAGTTCCAGCTGGCGCAGGATGCCGTTGCCGCCGCCAGCGTCCGTCAGGAACAGGCCGCCATTATCCAGTTCCAGATAAAAGCACGTATTATAGCATTTCGTCACCATGGCATTGCCCGTACCGAGCATCGTAAGTTTTCGCATGAAATCGCCCTCCATTCTGGCTAACTCTTTTTATTATAAAACAAGGTGCTGACACTTGTCAGCACCTTGCCGGATTTCATTTTGTATACTTCTTCGCTTCCAGCCGCTCGAGCGCCATGCGCGCTGCATGCTGCTCGGCCTCCTTCTTGCTGCGGCCGGTGCCCTCGCCCATGACCTTGCCGGTCACGACGACCTCGAAGGTGAAGGACTTGTCGTGGTCCGGGCCCGCCTCGCGCACGAGGCGGTAGACGATGCTCTGCCCTTCCCGGCGGAAGACACGCTCCTGCAGGATGGTCTTGTAGTCCTTGAGGATGGCACCCCGCTCCGCCTTCTGGAATTCCCCCCGGAGCTGGCGCACGACGTAATCTTTGGCGGCAGCCCAGCCCTGGTCAAGGTAGACCGCACCGATGACAGCCTCGAAGACATCCTCGAGATTCGTCTGGCGCGTGCGGCCGCCGCCCATCTCCTCGCCGTGTCCCAGCAGCAGATAATCGCCGAGCCCCAGCCCCGCAGCCAGACCGGCGAGCGTCGTCGAACAGACAATGCTCGCCCGCGTGCGCGTGAGCTCGCCTTCCGGCATCTCGGGGAAATGCTCATAAAGATAAGTGCTGGAGGCAAGCTCCAGCACAGCATCCCCGAGAAACTCGAGGCGTTCATTATGGGCGGTGTTCCGTTTGGATTCATTCGCATAAGAGGTATGCGTCAGTGCCTGATCCAGGAGCCCGAGGTCACGGAACGTGACCCCGAGGCGCTCAGAGAGCGTCAGGAGTTCCTGGCGGCGGCTTTCCTTCCGAACAGTTCCCATGGCGAATTACTCCGCGTATTTCTTCATGACGATGCAGGCATTGTGGCCGCCAAAGCCGAAGTTGTTGGAGATGGCTGCGCGTACCTTCTTCGCCTTGGCCTTGTTCGGGACGTAATCGAGGTCGAGGCCCTCATCTGGCGTCTCGTAGTTGATCGTCGGCGGCAGCATGTCGTTCTCAACAGCCAGAGCCGTGGCAATGGCTTCGACACCACCAGCAGCGCCGAGCAGATGACCCGTCATTGACTTGATCGAGGAAACGGAGACATCCTTGGCGGCCTCGCCCCATACCGACTTGATAGCCATCGTCTCACCCTCATCGTTGAGGTGCGTGGACGTGCCGTGTGCGTTGATATAATCGACTTCATCCGCCTTGAGGCCGGCATCATCGAGTGCGAGCTGCATGCATTTTGCCTGGTACTCGCCGCCCGGAGCCGGGCTCGTGACATGGTATGCATCGGAGTTGGCGCCGTAGCCGACGAGCTCCGCATAGATATGCGCGCCGCGTGCCTTGGCATGCTCGAGGCTCTCGAGGATGACGAGACCGGCACCTTCGCCCATGACGAAGCCGCTGCGGTTCTTGTCGAACGGACGCGATGCATGCTCTGGATCATCGTTGTGATCCATGCAGAGTGCCTTCATGGCAGCAAAGCCGGCGACAGCAGCCTCGCTGATGGCAGCTTCCGTGCCGCCTGCGACCATGACGTCCGCCTTGCCTTCCTGGATGACGCGGAAGGCATCACCGATGCAGTTCGTGCCCGTTGCGCAGGCCGTGACGATGCAGGAGGAAGGACCATGGAGCTTGTACGTGATGGCAACCTGGCCGGCGGCAAGATTCGCGATCATCATCGGGATGAAGAACGGCGAGATGCGGCTCGGTCCCTTGTCGAAAAGCTTCTTGTACTGGGCATGCATCGTCTCGATGCCGCCGATGCCGGCACCGATGTACGTGCCGATGCGGTCACGGTTCTCATTCTCGAGGTCGAGCTTGGCATCGTCGATCGCGAGCTTGGCTGCAGCTACAGCAAACTGGGCATAACGATCCATACGCTTTGCTTCTTTTTTGTCGATATAAGCGGTAGGATCAAAATCCTTGACTTCACCGGCAATCTGGGCATGATATTCCGATGCATCGAAGCGGGTGATCTTGCCGATACCATTCTTGCCTTCCATGAGGCCCTGCCAGAATGCGTCCTTACCAGTACCGATTGGGGTGATGGCGCCAAGGCCTGTGATTACTACACGATTACTCAAAACAAATACTCCTCTCAAAATCCGTTCCTGATGCTTTCTTCAAGAGCGGTCACTTCGCAGCTGCTGCCTCAGACAAGAGCTGTTCAAAAATCTCATGAACGGACAGGATCTTGTCAATACGCGGCATGTATTCGCCGGTAAAGACAAGGCCCGTCTCGACATCACCCTGCTGTGCGCGGATGAGCGAGCGGATGATGCAGAAGTTGTGCCGGCAGGCCTTGAGGCATGCGTCACAAGTCTTCGGAGGTACGGGGCCTTCCATGACCCGGGCTGAGAACGGCGTGCGCACGGCACGGCCGGGCAGGCCCACAGGGCTGTGGATGACGACGATGTCCTCCGGTTTGGATTTCAGATAATATTCCTTGAGGGCCGGCGCCGCATTCGATTCGACCGAAGCAGCAAAGCGTGAGCCCATCTGGACGCCAGCAGCGCCCATCTTTATCATATCAACGATGTCCTGGCCATGGAGAACGCCGCCGGCCGCGATGACCGGAATCTTGACCGCAGCGCTGACCGAAGGAATGAGGTCGCGCACGGACGTATTCGTCCCCAGGTGTCCGCCGGCTTCCTTGCCCTCAAGCACGATAGCCGCGGCGCCAAGACGCTCTGAGATTTTAGCTAATTTAACGGAAGAAACAATCGGAACGATTGGCGTTCCCGATTCCTTGCCGAGTCCGAACATATCACGAGAGAAACCTGCACCTGCTACGACAAGATCGATGCCTTCATCGATTGCCGTTTTGACAACGCCGGCAAAATCGCTGGCTGCTACCATGATATTGATGCCGATGATACCAGATGTGAGCGAACGTGCGAGCCGGATTTCATAACGCAGTTCGTCGTGGCTCATACCAGATGCGGCAATGAGGCCGATACCGCCCTCGTTCGCTACAGCTGCCGCCAGACGGGCCGTTGACAAGCGGATCGCCATACCACCCTGCTGGATCGGTACACGTGCAATCTTGTTGCCAATCTTCAGCTCTGGAAGTTTCAATGTTACTCCTCCAATCGATCTCACCTCTTAAGAAAATCCCGCGAAGCAACTTCACGGGATTCTCAAAAGGTAAGACGCTCAATCTTATTTGTGCTGGTCAATGTAGGTAACTACATCCTGAACCGTCTTGATCTTCTCAGCAGCCTCGTCCGGGATCTCAATGTTGAATTCCTCTTCAAAAGCCATGATCAGCTCAACGATGTCCAGCGAATCAGCGCCCAGATCATCGATAAAAGTAGAATCGATTGCGACCTCGTCCGGCTCAACGCCAAGCTGCTCAACAACGATATCTCTTACTTTTTCAAAAGTCGACATGAAGTTTCACCTCCTTAAATTAATATCCATATATAGTTATATCATATAGTTATATCACATAACCATGCCGCCGTCTACATGAACGACCTGGCCGGTGATATAGGATGCACAATCCGATACGAGGAAGAGCACGGCATTTGCCACCTCTTCCGGACGGCCCATGCGCTTCAGCGGGATTTCCTGTACCATGGCGTCCTTGACCTTATCGGGAAGCACTGACGTCATGTCAGTATCGATGAAGCCCGGCGCAACCATGTTGACCGTGATGCCGCGCGCGGCCAGCTCCTTGGCTGCCGACTTCGAGAAGCCGAGCACGCCGGCTTTTGCCGCAGCGTAGTTCGTCTGGCCGGCATTGCCGATGAGCCCGACAACCGAGCTCATGTTGACGATGCGTCCCGTGCGTTTCTTCATCATGAGCTTGGCCACTGCCTTCGTGCAGTAGAACACACCTTTGAGATTCGTGTCGATGACGGCATCGAAATCCTCATCCTTCATGCGCATCAGTAGACCGTCGCGCGTGATGCCGGCATTGTTGACGAGGATATCAATCGTGCCGAACGCCTCGACGACGCTCGCGACCATCGCTTCAACAGCCTGCGCATCGGCTACATTGGCCTTGACGAGCAGGGCTTCGCCGCCGGCGCTCTCAATCTCATGTTTGACTTCTTCCGCTGCCTGCTGATTGCCCGCATAATTGATGGCAACCTTGGCACCTTCCGAGGCCAGGCGGAGGGCGATGGCACGGCCGATACCGCGCGAAGCTCCCGTTACGAGAGCAACCTTTCCGTCTAAAAGCATATTAGCGAACCTCCTTGAAATAGTCAAGCGTTTTTTGTAAAGTTTCAAGATTTTCAACGTTCACGCTCTTGAGCGCACGGTCGATGCGGCGGTTGAAACCGCAGAGCGTCTTGCCCGGGCCGGCTTCGACAAACGTATCGGCGCCAAACTCCTTCATCGTGTTGACGCAGGCAATCCACTTGACCGGATGATCGGCCTGTGCGACGAGGTTGGCCTTGATTTCATCGGCCTTCGTCTCCAGCTTGCCCGTGAAGTTCGAGACAACCGGGAATGCTGCGTCGTGAATCTCGACCTTCTCGAGCTCAGCAGCCAGTTTCTCCGCAGCCGGCTTCATGAGCGTGGAATGGAACGGTGCCGAAACCGGCAGGATGACGGCTTTCTTGGCACCGGCGGCCTTGAGCGTCTCAACGGCTGCTTCAACGCCTTTCGTCGTGCCGGCGATGACCGTCTGGCCCGGGCAGTTGAAGTTAACCGGCTGCACTTCGCCGGCAGAAGCCGTTGCCTTCTCGCAGGCATCCGCGATGACTTCGTCGCCAAGGCCGATGATGGCTGCCATGCCGCCCTCGCCGACCGGGACGGCTTCCTGCATGTACTGGCCGCGCTTGTGGACGAGCAAGACAGCATCCTGGAAGGAAAGTACACCAGCTGCCACGAGTGCAGAGTACTCACCGAGGCTGTGGCCGCCGGCGATGTCCGGCTGGATGCCATGCTCCTTGAGGATCTCGTTGACGATAACGCTTACTGTCAGGATTGCCGGCTGCGTATTGGCCGTCAGCTTGAGGTCTTCGGCCGGGCCTTCAAAGCACATATCCTTGATGGAATACCCAAGGGCCTCATCGGCCTCCTGGAACAGTTTCTTGGCTACGTCATACTCGGCGAAGAAATCCTTGCCCATCCCTACCGTCTGGGCTCCCTGACCCGGGAATACAAATGCGAGCTTATTCACGTTGCACTACCTCCTGTTTCGTTTCCTGCCAGGACCATCCGGTCCCGGATACTGGAATCTATATCTTATTTGCAGTCGTCCTGGATCGTCTGGATGACGCCCGGAAGACCTGCCACGATATCCTCGATGATCGTCCTGACTGGCTTGATATCCTTGAGCATGCCGGAAATCTCACCAATCATGACGGAACCGTTCTCCACATCGCCTTCGTGCGTCGCACGATGCAGGGAGCCCACACCGAGCTTCTCGAGCTCTTCGGCCGGAGCACCAGCTGCCTCGAGTTCCTCATATTTGCGCGTGAGCTTGTTGTGGAGCACGCGGGCCGGATGACCGAGCGTGCGGCCCGTGACCACCGTAGAGCGGTCTTTGGCCTTGAGGACCATTTTCTTGTAATTCGGGTGAGCGATGCACTCCTCACTCATGACAAAGCGGGAGCCCATCTGCACGGCCTGTGCGCCGAGCGCAAAGGCTGCGGCCATGCCGCGGGAATCGGCAATGCCGCCCGCACCGATGACCGGCACGTCAACGGCATCAACGACCTGCGGCACGAGTGCCATCGTCGTGATCTCGCCGATATGGCCGCCCGACTCCGTGCCTTCCGCGATGACGGCATCGGCACCGCTGCGCACGAGGCGTTTCGCCAGTGCGACCGAGGCGACGACCGGGATGACCTTCGTGCCGATTTCCTTGAGTTCCGGCACGTATTCACCCGGATTGCCGGCACCTGTCGTCACGACAGGCACGCGTTCCTCGAGCACGACCTGCATGACTTCCTTGACGTACGGGCTCATGAGCATGACGTTTACGCCAAAGGGTTTATCCGTCCAGCCCTTGCACTTCTTGATCTCTGCGCGCAGAACCTCAGGCGGCATGTGGCCGGCACCGATGATGCCGAGGCCGCCGGCATTTGAGACGGCCGAAGCGAGCTCGGCCGTGCCAATCCAGGCCATGCCTCCCTGGAAAATCGGATACTTTATATTGAGTAATTTACAGATTGCATTGTTTTCAAACATCAGATTAGTCCTCCTTAGCCCATTTCACGATGCAGGATGCCCACGTAAGGCCGGCGCCGAAGCCAGCCAGGGCAATGAGATCGCCTTTCTTGAAGCGGTGTGCATGTGCCGCTTCCGCCAGGGCAACCGGTATGGACGCCGCTGACATATTACCGTATTTCTCGATATTGATGATGACTTTTTCCATCGGCAATTCAAGCCGTTTAGCGGCCGAATCGATGATGCGGATATTCGCCTGATGCGGGACGAGCCAATCGAGCTCTTCTTTCGTATGATTGCTTTTCTTCAAGGCTTCTTCCACGGTATGCCCCATAATCTTGACCGCGAAGCGGAAGACGGCCTTGCCATCCATATGGATGTACTGCTGATGAGCCTCAAGGGCCTCTTTCGTCACGGGATGCAGGCTGCCGCTTGCCGGGATATCCAACACGTCGCCGCCCGAACCGTCGCTGCCGAGGTCGAACCCCAGAAGGCCATATCCGTCCTCAACCGGGCCGAAGACAGCAGCGCCTGCTCCATCACCGAAGAGGATGCAGGTATTGCGGTCTGTCCAGTCGACAACCTTCGAGAGCGTTTCGGCGCCAATGACGAGCACGTGGCGGTAGACGCCGCCCGCGATAAACTGGCTGGCCACGGCCGCCCCATAGGCAAAGCCGGAACAGGCAGCGGACAGATCAAAGGCAGCAGCCTTCTTGGCACCGAGACGGTCCTGCAGGATGCAGGCCGTAGAGGGAATGATGCGATCCGAGGTCAGGGTCGCCACGATGATGAGGTCGAGGTCTTCGGCCGCGACACCGGCATCCTCAAGCGCCATGCGTGCGGCGCGCTCCGCCAGGTCCGATACCGGCTGGCCCTCGGCTGCCACGTGGCGCTCACGGATGCCGGTGCGTTCGACAATCCATGCATCGCTCGTATCTACCATTTTCTCAAGATCGGAATTCGTTACAGTCTTTTCCGGTATGCACCAGCCGGTGCCCAGAATGCCTGCACTAGTTCTTTTCTGCGTCATTCGTCAGTATCTCCTCCTTTGCCAGCGTATCACGGATGTGAGCGAGGACATCCCCCCGGACATAATCGTTCGCCACACCGATGGCGCTGCATATGGACTTGGCGTTGGAAGACCCGTGGCTGATGATGCAGCAGCCGTTGACGCCCAGGAGCGGCGCACCGCCGTACTCCGTGACATCAAGGCGTTTGCCCAGCTTCTTCATCGCCGGCATCAGCAGCAGAGCGCCGAGTTTTGCGAGGATACCGCCTTCGCGCACTGCTTCCTTAAGCAGTTTCAGAATGGTCTTTGCAAGTCCCTCTGCAAATTTTAGCACAACATTGCCTACAAATCCATCACAAATTACGACATCGAAGTTGCCCTTCGGCACATCGCGGCCTTCGGCGTTGCCGCAGAAATTGATGGTGTGCATCTGCTTGAGCAGGGCATACGTCGCCTTTGCCTGCTCGTTGCCCTTTGTTTCCTCCTCACCGATGTTGAGGAGCCCGACACGCGGATTCTTGACGCCGAAGACGTATTCCGCATAAAGGGACCCCATGATGCCGCTCTGGACGAGGTGCTCCGGCTTGCTGTCGACGTTCGCGCCGGAATCAAGCAGGAGCGTCACGCCCTTCGGCGTCGGCATCGGCGTCGCGATGGTCGGACGCCCGATACCCTTGATGCGCCGCAGGATAAGCTGTGCCGCCGTGACGGCTGCGCCCGTGCTGCCGGCAGAGAGCACGGCATCGCATTCGCCGTCCTTGACGAGACGTGTCGCCACGACGATGGAAGAATCCTTCTTCGTGCGCACGGCATCGGCCGGATGCTCACCCATCTCGATGACCTGCGTCGTATGATGGATCGTGATGCCGAGCTTCTCCCAGCCGGGTTCTTTTGCCAGGATCTCGCGAATCTTCGGCTCATCCCCCACGAGCACGATCTCGCAGTGATATTTGCGCGCAGCACGCACCGCTCCGAATACAACTTCAAGCGGCGCGTAATCGCCTCCCATGGCATCAACTGCAATCTTCATTGCTAACTTCCCCCTCACTCCTCTCCCCACGAAACCATGATGAATTTCGCACGGAAGACCTCTTGTGTATCATTGCGCGTCTTGACCCAGACAAAGTATTTATTGCCGCGGACGCGGACGATTTCTGCTTTTGCAATCAGTTTCTCACCGACATGGACCGGCACCTTGTACTTGACATTGGCAATGCCCGTGACGGCCATCGGTGCATCGATGATGGCCAGAGCCAGAGAATTCGCCTGCGAGAACATGTAGTAGCCCTTGGCGATTTTCGTCTTGGCAAAGACCATGTCATCGGTCACGCGCAGGAGGGAAATGCCGGAGTGGCCCAGTTCAAGATCGATGAGTTCACCGACCACCTCGCCGCTCTTGATGGATTTCACCTTGTTCTGAGCACTCTCCGCCATCTTGCGGATGCGCCCGCGGAGTTCGGGGATGCCGAGCTCCAGGCGGTCCAGGCGGATGGTCTGGACGCTGACCGATAATTTATGTGCCAGCTCTTCATCCGTCAGAAACGGCTTTTCCTTGACCTGCTGCAAGAGCATCTCCTGGCGCACCTTCTTCTTGACTCGTGCCATTCATTCATCTCCCCTCTGAAATTAGTACCTGCTATTACAACCTTATATCATTTTATTATACGTTCTGGCTGACAAAAAAGCAAGCCTGTGTGTCCTGCTTTGGACCGTTCTCCAAAAAAGAATAAGCAGGACAGATGTCCTGCTTACGATCTTTCTTCCTTATTCAGCTGCCTTGACAACCTCTTTGCCATCATAATAGCCGCATTCCGGGCATACATGATGAGGCATCTTCGGCTCGTGGCACTGCGGGCATGCTACGTAGCCAGGAGCAGTGAGCTTCCAATTTGCGCGGCGCTGGTCGCGACGTGCCTTGGACGTTTTACGCTTTGGTACTGCCATGTTCGGATACACCTCCTTAACGGGATCTTCTCAGATTATTTTTTCGCTAATAGTTCCTGCAGGGCGGCCATGCGCGGATCCGGTACAAACCGGTCGCAGCCGCAGTCCCCTTCGTTGAGATCTGCACCGCAGACGGGGCAGAGTCCCTTGCAGTCGGGCCTGCAGAGCTTGCTGAGCGGCTGAGCCGCCAGGACGGTATCACGGACGAGTTCCGTGAGATCGATGAGATCCCCCTCAAAAAGATTGGTATCCTCATCGGCCATCTCATCACCCGTACGGCGAAACTCCTCGGAAAAATGATGTTCCTGCGCCTCGCGGCACGGTTTCAGGCAGCGGTCACAGACAAAGGACTTCTCGCAGCGAATCACGCCTTCCGCCCGCCAGCACGAGCCCGTGTGGATGACCTTCCCCTCGATGGTCAGAGGACCCTCGAAGGTGTAATCATCGGCCACAGCACCGATATCCGACGGCTGGACCGTGAACGCAAACGGGATTTCCTGTGTGAAATCCGCATTCGATTCAGCAATATTCACTTTCATCAGCATCAACCTCAATTCATTATAGCGATGTGCCCATTCCTTTGTCAAGTGTCAAGGGAAAGTACTTGTCTCTCATAGTACGCGCTGGATATGGATGGCCAACAGCGTGACTTCAGCAGATGCCACCGGCAGCTTCAGTTGTTTTTCCAAGAAGATACAGATCTTCCTGGCGAGCGCACAGGCATCCGGATACATATTCTGCACGTATTCATCCATCTGGATCGGCACATCCTCATGCGCGCGGATGCGCAGGATCATGTAGCAGACATGGCTGATGAGCCGCGTGTACTTGAGCTCCGTGCGCTTGAAGGAGATGCCGAGTTCCCGTTCCAGCATGGCAATGCATTCAGAGGCCAGCCGGATATTCGTCAGGCTGTCGCCGGCATTCTGCTCGCTGACGCCCGCATGGATGTGCAGCGAAAGGTACCCGGCCTCTTCCGGTGGGAGCTCGGCGCCGCTCTCCTCACGTATGGCCGCAAGGCCCTGTTCTGCCACACGGTATTCATCGGGGAACATCGCCATGATGTCATGCTGCAGCGGATTGGGCAGACGGATGCCGCGGCGCTTGCGCTCGAGCGCCATGGCGATATGATCGGCCATCGGCAGCAGGATATCATCGGCGATGTCCGGGAAGACGATCTTCGCTTCTTCGAGGATGCGCGCGGCGAGTTCCACAGCCTGCGGATTGATGCCGTTGACGGCCTGCAGGGCACTGCGCTTCCCATCGGGCACGAGGGTGTAGACCTTGGCCCCGGGAAATCTTTCGACGCGCTCCCCGTTCTTCCTGCCGAAGCCGATGCCCTTGCCGAGCAGGATGACCTCGCGGCCTTCGCTGGTCAGCGCCAGCAGGCCGTTGTTATTCAATGGCTTGACGACCCGAAACATAAAAAACCTCCTTATATGATGCTACTATTATAACCTATCTGGGAGGTCATGCGCCATACAAGGAAGTTTTTTATTCGTGAAAGAAACTATTTTTTACTGGAACAAATGGTTATGACCATTTCCCGTGCAAGTCCTGGAGGACAAGTAATCAGAACTTGGCAACTTCAGCCAGAGCCTTGACATCGCCCGTCGTTTCCATCGTGACGGACTGGCCTTCCTGCAGGCCCGTGTAGATGACGAGGCAGGCATCCGACTTCGCATGCTCCTTGATGTACGCATCATCAAAGTGCATGAGCTTGTCGCCCTTCTTGACTTTCTGGCCCGCTTCGACAAAGACCTCAAAGCCCTTGCCGCCGAGTGCGACCGTATCGACGCCGATGTGCAGCAGATACTCCGTGCCGTCCGCAGCCTTCATGCCGATGGCATGCTTCGTGTCGAAGACGAATACGACTTCGCCGTCTTCCGGTGCGTAGACCGTTTCCTCCGACGGGTAGACGAAGAAACCGTCACCCATCATCTTGCTGGCGAATGCTTCATCCGGTGCTTCCGTGATCGGATGGACGGAGCCTGCTACCGGCGCGTAAAGCGCATGGCTGGCCGCTTTTGGTGCAGCCGCTTCAGCAGGAGCTGCCGGAGCCGTTTCCTCTTTGGCCGGCTCTGCTGCCGGGGCATCGAGTTCCGGCTCGACTTCCGGAGCCGTCTCAAGATACGTCTCGAGGTTGGCCTTGATGACGGCGACCTGCGGGCCGTAGATGACCTGGACGCCCGTGCCCTTGACGATGACGCCGACTGCGCCCGTGGCCTTGAGGATCTTCTCGTTGACGAGCGAGGAATCCGCCACCGAGCAGCGCAGGCGCGTTGCACAGCAGTCGACCGACGTGATGTTCTTCTTGCTGCCGAGGCCGCGCGCGATCATCGAGCTCTTGGCATCCTCGACGCTCTGCTGCGAGCCGCCGTTTGCGCCAGCGCCCTTCTTGGCCTGGTAATCTGCTTTCGTGTAGAGCTTCGTCTCCTCGTCGTCGTCCTCGCGGCCCGGCGTCTTGAAGTCGAATTTCTTGATCATCCACGTAAAGATGAAGTAGTAAAGGAAGAAGTAGATGATGCCGACCGGGATGATGTACATCCAGTTCGTCTTGGCCTCACCCTGCAGGATACCGAAGATGAAGAGGTCGAGCAGGCCGCCCGAGAACGTCAGGCCGACGGCGATGTTGAGCATGTGTGCGATCATGTAGGCCGCACCGGCGAGGACAACCTGGACACCGAAGAGAGCCGGTGCCACGAAGAGGAAGGAGAACTCAATCGGCTCCGTGATACCCGTGAGCATCGAGGTCAGGGCTGCGGAAAGCAGCAGGCCCTTGGCCGCCGTCTTCTTCGACGGCTTCGCGCAGCGGTACATGGCGAGTGCCGCGCCCGGCAGGCCGAAGATCATGAAGATGAACTCACCGGAGAAGTAACGCGTTGCGTCTGCACTGAAGTGCGTGACATTCGGCGAAGCGAGCTGCGCGAAGAAGATGTTCTGGCCGCCCTGTACGAGCTGGCCGTCGATCATCATCGAGCCGCCGACGCCCGTCTGCCAGAACGGAAGGTAGAAGACGTGATGCAGACCGAACGGAATGAGGGCGCGCTTGATGATACCGAAGATCAGCGTGCCGATGTAGCCCGTGCCCGTGACGAGGCTGCCGAGCGCAAAGATGCCGTCCTGAGCAATCGGCCAGATGAAGTAAAGCGCAATGCCGACGAAGAGGTAAACAACGGTCGAGATGATCGGGATAAAGCGCGAACCGCCGAAGAAGGAAAGCGCATTGGGAAGCACGATCTTGTGGAACTTATTGTGGAGGTACGCAACGCCGATACCGACGATGATACCGCCGAAAACGCCCATCTGATACGACATGATGCCGCAGGAGCTCGCGATTGTGCCCTCGAGCACGCCCGGCGCGATCGAGCCGTCCGGCAGAATCTGGCCGTTGAGCTTGAGCATGGCGTTGCAGGCACTGTGCATGACAAAGAAAGCAATCATAGCGGCGAGGGCTGCAACCTCGCGTTCCGCCTTGGCCATGCCGATGGCAACGCCGACAGCGAAGATAATCGGCAGGTTGCCGAAGATGGTGCTGCCCGCACTGGCCATGATGGTCAGCAGGCCGCCGAGAATGGTGCCATCACCGAAAATCGCCTCAAGACCATACGTCTTGATGGTTGTCGGGTTCGTGAACGAAGCACCGATGCCGAGCAGGATACCTGCAATCGGCAGTACTGCAACCGGCAGCATGAAGCTGCGGCCGACGCGTTGCAATACGCTGAAGATTTCGTCTTTCATAAAGACCTTCCTTTCTCTTGCTGCGTCACGGGACACGCAAAAAAGGCATCAACAAAAAGCACGACAGACTCCTTCCGCTTTCTCTGCAGAAAACGGGAAATCCATTGCTTTTCGCTGATGCCTGCATGACCAGTAACACGCGATCTCGTTACAACATATTCCTGTTTTAACAAGACGTATTATACACGAACCCTCTCGTGATGTAAAGCACTTTTTTCGTTTTTCCTTTCTTCCCTATCATATGCAATCGTTTCCACAATCTCTTCGTGCGAGTTCCTCCACCCGTTTGAGCGGTACATGATGCTCGCGCGCCAGGCGGCAGCAGTCCTCGTATTCGGGCTTGCAGCTAATGACCTGCCCCCGCCAGCTCGAGAGTTTGCAGGTCACATCCCCATACGGCGTATGCGCCTTGACGAGCCTGCGCGCGGCCTCCAGGCGTTCCTCCGCGCGGAAGACGCGCAGGCCGATGCTCGTCGTCTCGCACAGGATGATGTCCGCGCAGACCTCCTTCGCCTGTGCCCGGCAAAGGACTGAGAGCTCATGCGCCGGACGCGTCTTCTTCATGACGATTGGCGTCGTCCAGACATCTAGCGCACCCGCTGAAAAGAGGCGTTCATAGAGATATCCAAAGATCTGCGGCTCCATATCGTCGATATTCGTCTGAAGCAGCAGGATATCCGAAGCGGGCCGCGCTGCTTCACGCTCTGCATAATCGCCGAGATAGAGGCGCAGGACATTGGGGATCTCGGTATCCCAGGTGCCGGCCCCGTAGGCAATGCAATCAGCCGTGAACGAATCCGGCAGGCTCGCGGCAAAGTCGGCCTGACTGCGCAGGACGGCTGCGCCCGTCGGCGTCGTGAGCTCCTTTTCCGCGCCGGCATGATACGAGGGCCAGGCGCGCAGGAGCTCCGCCACAGCCGGCGCCGGCACCGGCATGACGCCGTGCGCACAGTGCACGAAGCCGCTGCCCGTGTTGACGCGGGACGCAAAGACTTTCTCAACACCGAGATAATCGAGGCAGATGGCCGTGCCCACGATATCGACAATGGAGTCCACGGCACCGACTTCATGGAAGGCCACCTCCTCCGCCGGCTTGCCGTGAACCCTGCCCTCGGCCTCGGCCAGCACGCCGAAGATTGAGAGGCTTCGCGCCTTCACGGCGGATGACAGCGACGATGCGTCAATCATACGGCGGATATCCGCCATCGTACGGTGCACATGGTGATGAGCACCGTGTTCATGGTCGTCATGGTGGTCATGATGTTCATGCGCCTCTTCCACGGGCAGCACGCGCACATAGGAAGCGGCGATGCCCTGTTTCTTCACGGGCTCGGCCACGATCTCAAATTCCCTGCCCCAGGGCAGTTTCCGCAGCTCGGAAGCAAGGAACGCAAGCGGCACACCCGCCTGCAGGAAAGCACCGAGCAGCATGTTGCCGCTGATGCCGGAAAAACAGTCCAGGTAAATTGCTTTCATGATGGTATTCCTCTCATACATGCCGCCGCTCCGCCTTCGTCTGCTCGCAGCGGTCAAAGGATTCGTCAGCTCAGCCGGTTGATCTTGCTGGCCAGCACGCCGGCGCCAAAGCCGTTGTCGATGTTGACGACGGATACGCCCGCAGCGCAGCTGTTGAGCATGGCCAGAAGAGCCGTCAGCCCGTGGAAGGAAGCGCCGTAGCCCACGCTCGTCGGCACGGCGATGACCGGCTTGTCCGTGAGCCCGCCCACGACGCTCGCGAGCGCCCCTTCCATGCCGGCGACAACGATGATGACCCTCGCTTCCTCGATGTCATGCATGTGGGCAAACAGCCGGTGGATACCTGCCACGCCGCAGTCGTAATGCGTCACGACCGCATTGCCCCAGAGCTCCGCCGTCAGGCGAGCCTCCTCGGCCACGGGGATATCGCTGGTCCCGGCCGTCAGGATCAGGATCTTCTTATCGGGATTGACATCCTGCCGCGGGCGCCTGACGAAAATGATGCGAGCCGCTTCCTCATACTCTGCCGCAGGGATCTTCTCCCTGACAAATTCATACATCTCGCGGTCCGCCCGCGTGGCCATGACGCTCTTGTGGCTGCCCGCCAGCAGCGAAGCCATGATGGCTGCCACCTGCTCCTTTGTCTTGCCTGCCGCATAGATGACCTCGGGGAAACCCTGACGGCGCTCCCTGGCCTGATCGACCTCGGCAAATCCCATATCCTCGACGCCGGCCTGCTGCACACGGGCGACGGCCTGTGATTCTGACAGCTGCCCTGCCTTGTACTGCCGCAGGAGTGCGGCGATTTCCTGTTCCGTCAAAAAAGTCCCTCGCTTTCCTTTACAACGATGATGCAGGATAGACAAAAAAGGCCCATGACACAAGCTGCATCATAGACCCTGGTATCATCCCGGTGGCCGGCTTACTCCTGCGGCTCTGCCGGTGCCTGCCCCTCCGGCTGCTGCGGCGCTGCCGCCTGCTTGGGACGCTGCTGGCTCATCTGCGCCTTTGCCTGCTGCAGAACCGACAGCGCCTGCTGCAGGCCGCCCTCTGCCTGCTGTACGCCCTGGAACGTGCTGCTGACGTGTGCGATGAGCTGATCGAATACCTGATTGGCATAGGCATCCGCATCGTCCTGCAGCTGCGTGGCATTCGCCTGCGTGCGCGCAATGATCTCATTTTCCCGCTGCTGCGTCTGCTGCAGGATGACTTTGGCCTTTTCCTTGGCCTGCACGACAATCTCATTCTCATCCGTAATCTGGGTGGCGTACTCGCGTGCACGCTTGCGGATCCTCTCCGCCTCGCGCTGTGCATCGGCAATGATCTCATCGCGCTGCTTCATGATGACCTCTGCTTTTTCGAGTTCCTTCGGCAGATCGCGGCGCAGTTCCTCGACGTAATGCACCAGATCATTGTCGTTGATCATGATGCGTCCCGTAAAAGGCACATTCTTGGCACCAGCCACCATGCTTTCGATTTTTTCCAAGGTATCGCGTACTCCCATGCCGCTTACTTCCTTTCTTGTTCCAGATTCTCTATCGCCTGCGCTACACAGGCCGGCACCAAGCCATGCACATCACCATGAAACCGTATGAGCTCCCGGATGCCCGAAGAGCTCACGAAGGAGTACTCCGGACGGGTCAGCAGGAAAATCGTATCGATATCGGGTTCCAGGTGACGGATCATGTATGCTTCATTCTGTTCGTATTCCAGGTCCTTGACGGAGCGCACGCCCCGCACGATGATATGGGCATCGGCCTCCTTCATGTAATCCGTAATCAGTCCGGAAAACGAAGCGACGCGCACATTGGAAAGATGCCTCGTCGCCTCCCGCAGGAAGCGCACGCGCTCTTCCACGGGGAAGAACGCCTGTTTTTTCACATTGTGGAATACGCAGATGATGACTTCATCGAACATGGCACTGGCCCGCTCAAAAATATCGATGTGGCCATTCGTCACGGGGTCAAAGCTGCCCGAGCATACGGCACGCCTCATGCGTCATCCTCCTCTACGTAAGAACGCCATTGAAAAAAGCTCAGCTGCGTCGTATGACCGTAGCGGCGGTTCTCCACGCAGACAAGGCCCGACAGCGGCGGCAGTTCCGATTCATCAGCTCCATGCTCCACGACGAGGATGCCGTCGTGTGCAAGCAGCTCCGTGGTATCAAAGACCTGGAGGGCCCGCTGCCACAGGCCTTTATGATAAGGCGGGTCACAGAAGACGAGGTCGAAGCTTCGATGCGCCGCCGCGAGCCTTGCAAGGCTCGCGAAGACGTCGCCGCCATGGATTTCTGAGGCAGGCAGGAACTTCGTATGGATGGCGTTCTCCCGGATGAGCGGCGCCGTAGCCTGATCGACAAAGACGGCCTTTGACGCGCCGCGTGACAGGGCCTCGAGCCCGAGGTTGCCCGTGCCGGCAAAGATGTCGAGGACATGGCGGCCTGCGACCAGGGAGCCGAGTATGTTGAACAGGGACTCCTTGACCCGGTCAGCCGTCGGACGCGTGTCCTGCCCCTTCGGCGTCTTCAGGCGGCAGCCGCGCGCCGATCCCGTGATGATTCTCATCGTTTCTACTCCACCTCAATCATTCGTGCCCGGATATTTTATCATAAACAAATTCATTCTAACATATTTTCCCGCGTTCGTGAACCTGCCTATGATATAATAGCGGGGAGATTATAGAAAAATCAGGAGAATTTATCGGATATGCATGCATTATTCCAAAAACTTGACAAACGCCTGCTCGTCGTGCTGCTCGCCCTGCCGCTGCTTTCACTGGCCGTCTGGTTCCTGCGCCATCCGCAGGACCCGCAGGCCTCACTCGTCTACCCGCAGCAGACGATGCACCAGCGCGTCATCCTCATCCCGCTCGACGGACGCCCGCCCTGCCGCCAGTTCGTCATCGATGCGGGCCGCATCAGCGGCACGGAGGTCGTGACGCCGCCGCATGAGATCCAGGACTATTATTCGCAGCCCGGCGATACGCGTGCCATGATGGCCTGGCTCCAAGAGGTCACGGCGGAGCAGCCGGCTGACGCCATCATCCTGTCCGTTGACCAGCTGCTCTACGGCGGCCTGCTGGCAGCGCGCGAACACCAGGCCGATGAAGCCCAGATGGAAACGCTGCTCTCCTTCCTCAGAAACCTGCACGAAAAGCATCCGGGCGTCCCCATCTACGCCTTCAGCATCCTGCCGCGTCTGACCCCCCAGGATACGATTGACGGCTACGAGGAACGGCGTGACATCATGGCGTATTCCCGCCTGGCCGGCCGCAAGGCCGCAGGCCTCACGATCGATGAAGCAAAGCTCCAGGAACTGCACGACAGGATCCCGGCGGACAGCCTCGCGCGTTATCTGTCCCACTTCAAAGAGAATGCCGTCCTCAACGAAAAACTCATCGATCTCACGCGTGAAGGCGTCATCGCGCGCCTCGTCCTCGGACAGGATGACGGCGAAGAATACGGCATCCCGAACATCGAGAAATACGCCCTGCAGGACTATATCGGCAGCTATGGTCTTACGAAACGGCAGGTCTTCCTGACACACGGCGCCGATGAAATCGCCCTGACGCTGCTCGCTGCCTGGCAGAACGAGAAATCTGGCATCCAGCCCCGCATCTGCCTGCGCTACAACACGCCTGAGGCGCGGGATCGCGTCATGCCCTATATGGCTGTTTCGACCGGCGTCTGTGCCGAGGAGAAGGTCCGGCTCCTCGGCGGCCGTCTCGCCGCGACGCCGGAGGAGGCCGATTTCACCTTGCTGATCTCGACGAATGATGCCGACAAGAATACGATGAGCAGCCGCCAGGAAACCGTGCAGTTCCTTACGGACTCGCTCGAGGCCGGTCATCCCATCGGGCTCGTCGATCTCAGCAAGCACTTCACCGCCACGGAAACCGTGCTGCCGCAGCTCATCGCCGGCGATTTCCCGCTGAACTGCCTGCTCGCCTACGCCGGCTGGAACACGACGAGCAACGCTGTCGGCACGGCACTTGCCGAAGCCTGCCTGTACCAGTCTGCCCAGAAGGAAGCCTTCAGCACGGAGGAAGCCCTGGCACGGGCCGCCAGCCAGGTCACCTTCTTGCAGAACCGCATCCTCGAAGATTACTTCTACTTGAAGGAAGATATCGACCTCATAAACGGCAGCTTGAAGAAAGCCGGCTATTTCAATACCGCAGATCTCGACCTCGAGCACAATTACCGCTGGGCCAACCGCATGCTCCAGAGCCTGATGATGCGCCAGATCCAGGCCTACAAGCACACGCCGTCTCTCGAGGCCCCCTTCCCCGTGCAGACGCCAGAGGGGATTCGTCATCTCCGCATCAAAGACCTCAGGGCCGATATGAGCTTCCCCTGGCCGCGCACCTTCGAGATCTATCTCGAGAGCACGCCGCTGCTCGAGATGGTGCCGTAACCGTGGCAGTCAGACAGCTGGATGCGAAAAAAACGGTCAGCCTGCCGCACGATTGGCGGAGGCTGGCCGTTTTCCCGTATCATCACCGGAAGACGCGTTGAGAAGGCTCAAAGATAAACTTCGCAGTCGTCCTCTACTTTCTTGCAGTTGTCGCGCACGGCTGTCATCACCTGATCCCAGTTCTCGCCGTCCTCGAGTTCCACTTTCATCTCCTGCGCCATGAAATTCACGGTTGCCGAGCGCACGCCCTTCGTTTTGCGGGCAGCCTCTTCCATGAGACCGGCGCAGTTGGGACAATCCACCTCGATCTTATAGGCACGCGGGCCAGAGCTGATGACGGACTGCTGCGTTGACGGAACCGGCCGTGCCGTCTCTTCATCCTGCCGCTGCAGTCTGCCATAACCACGCAGGTCTTTCGGCACGAAGAGCGCACGCGTCGCATTGCAGACCGCCAGGATCATGACGCCGACATCGGCAAAGATAGCCGCCCACATGTTGGCCAGGCCCAGGGCGCCGAGCACGAGAACGACAGCCTTGACGCCGATGGAGAACACGATATTCTCATAGACGATGCACATCGTCTTGCGGGCCGTGCGCTGAGCCAGGGCGATCTTCAGCGGATCATCGTCCATGAGCACGACATCCGCCGCCTCGATGGCGGCATCGGAGCCCATCGCGCCCATCGCGATGCCGACATCGGCGCGTGAGAGCACGGGCGCATCATTGATGCCGTCACCGACGAATGCCAGCCTGCCATCCCCCTGTTCCTCCTGCAGGAAGGATTCAACCTTGCTGACCTTGTCCTGCGGCAGGAGCTCGCTGTAGGCCGCATCGAGCCCCAGGACCGAAGCCACATGGTCTGCTGCCGCACGGCCATCGCCCGTCAGCATGATGGCACGCTTCACGCCGTTCTTGTGCAGGGCCTCGACAGCGGCGCCGGCATGATCCTTGATGACATCGGCGATGACGATATGGCCGGCGTACGTGCCGTCGATGGCCACATGCACGATTGTGCCGGTCTGCTCACACGGACGCCATTTGGCGCCGACGGCTTCCATCATCTTCGCATTGCCGACGCAGACGACAGAGCCATTGACCCGGGCGCGGACGCCATGGCCGGAAATTTCCTCCACGTCCTCCACCGTACAGGCATCGGCTTCCTGTCGATACGCATTGCGCAGCGAGACGGCAATCGGATGCGTGGAGAAACGCTCCACATGCGCGGCCAGATGCAAAAGCTCCTGTGGATTGATGACTTCTGGATGGATGGCCGTGACCTCAAAGACGCCCTTCGTCAGCGTGCCGGTCTTATCGAAAACCACCGTATCGACTTTCGAGAGCGTCTCAAGGTAATTGGCACCCTTGACGAGTACGCCCTGGCGGCTGATGCCGCCGATGCCGGCGAAGAACGACAGCGGGATGCTGATGACGAGCGCGCACGGACAGCTGATGACAAGGAAGATCAGCGCGCGGTAAATCCACGTTTCCCAAGCCGGCGGCAGCCCGAGGAACGCCATGTTCACGAGCGGCGGCAGCAGGGCCAGAGCCACGGCGGCATAAACGACAATCGGTGTGTAGACGCGTGCAAACTTCGCGATGAAATGCTCCGCTTTCGATTTGCGCGAACCGGCATCCTCTACGAGAGCCAAGATCTTCGAGGCCGTGGATTCGGCAAAGACCTTAGTCGTCCGGATATGGAGCAGGCCGCTCTGATTGATGCTGCCGCTGACGACCGCATCACCAGGTTCGACGCGGCGCGGCAGGCTCTCACCGGTCAGAGCAACCGTATCGAGGGTGGAACTTCCTTCGGTGATCACGCCATCGAGCGGCACTTTCTCACCGGGCTTAACCACGACCGTACTGCCCACGGCCACCGTTTCCGGCGCCACGCGCGTCAGCTGTCCCGGCTGCTGCTCGATATTGGCATAGTCCGGACGGATATCCATGAGGTCGCTGATATTGCGGCGGCTGCGTCCCACAGCGTACGACTGGAACCATTCACCGATCTGATAGAACAGCATGACGGCAATCGCTTCCGTATAATCACCATCCTCGTAGATGGCCAGCGCCATGGCACCAAGTGTCGCAACAGCCATCAGCAGACTTTCGTCAAAGGGATGCCGCTTCCAGAGACCTTTGCCTGCCTTCCAGATGACATCATAGCCCACGATCAGGTACGGGACCAGATACGCGGCAAAGCGGGCCATGCCGCTGAGTGGCAGGAAAGCCAGCACAATCATTAAGAGAGCTGCCGCCACGATGCGGATCATATTCTTTTTCTGCTTCGGGTTCATCTTCCACACTCCTGTCTCATTAAACGCATGAACATCGGTTCATTTGTTAATTAGATTATAGCAAATCAGCAGAAAAATGCAAGCCTGATCTTTTGGCACTTCAACGCAACCAGCCTGAAAAATTTTTCTTGACAAATAGCTGCATCGTCCATATAATATATAAATGTCGAAAGACACAGGGGTATCGCCAAGTTGGTAAGGCACGGGTCTCTGAATCCCGCATGCGTTGGTTCGAGTCCAGCTACCCCTGCCATATGAAAATGAGCATCGCGCAAGCGATGCTTTTTTGTTTGCAGGCATAAGACAAAATCCCCGCAGCGCATGGCAGACGCCATGTGTTGCGGGGATTTCTGCTGCAAGCTGCCGACAAGCGGGCAGCTTTTATTTCTTGCTCTTCTTGTTTTTCTTGGCGTTCGACGAGTTCGTCACGGCCTTGTCCTGCGAATCCGTCAGGGTCGCAATGCCTTTCTGGAAGGCAGCCAGCGAATACGCGCGCAGGTTCGGATTGTCGATGAGCTCAACGCCATAGCGCTTGCCGGACGGCGTGCGGAAGAACGCCACGGCCATCTGCGTGTCCGCCTTGGCCACCTCGTCGGCCTTGCCGTCACCATCCGTATCGATCTCGACCTCCTTGGCCGTCACGGCATAAATGGCCTTGTTGGTCGGCGTGAGGTTGACGAGCATGATGCCCTCATAGCCATTGCTGCCCATGATGCCCGAGAGCAGCTTTTCGGCCTCCTCGGGCTTCAGTTTGTTGAGATCCGGCACCTTCTTGTCGTCAAAGGCATCCGTCAGGATGACCCAGGCGTATTTGATGTTGTATTCCTCATTGTCAAAGACGAGGACTTCGCCCTGCTTATCCTCGTAAAGCAGATTGGCGGGGATGACGCCGACCGGCTTCTGCGGGCACTTTATCGTGAAGCCGTACTGCTTGCTCGTATACGTATACGGCAGCGATGCTTCAATGGGCTGCTGGATATGGACGGAAGGATCCTTGGCGGCAGTCTGTTCGGCAGCCAGGGCCGGCACCGATGGGGCCATCAAAAGGGATGCGCCCATGGCAGCAGCGGCAAGACAGGTATAAAATTTCATCGTGATTACTCCTTTATCTTCCGTGTATCCGCGTTCAATGGGCTGGACGAAGAATCCCGCCGGGAAAGGTAGAAGCAAAGCATCTGCAGTGCCGTTTCGGTGCTCTGACGCTTGACTTCCGTACGCGAACCACGGAAATGATTTTCTTTGACTATCGTACCATCGGGACCTGAAACGGCAATGAAAACGAGGCCGACGGGCTTCGTCGCCGTTCCGCCCCCGGGGCCGGCAATGCCCGTAATGCCGACCCCCATGTCCGTCTCGATTGCACGGCGGATGCCCTCCGCCATCTCACGGGCCGTTTCTTCCGATACCGCACCATGTGCCAGCAGCGTCTCATGGCGGACACCGACGAGCTTCTCCTTGATGCGGTTCGTATACGAAACGACAGAGCCCATGACGTAAGCCGAACTGCCCGCGATATCCGTCAAGCGGCTCGTCAGCAGCCCGCCGGTGCAGGACTCCGCGCAAGCGATTGTCATCCCCTGCGCGAGCAGCAGTTTTCCGGCCTGTTCCTCAATCTTCATCATGCATTCGCCTCATTTCATCCTTCCGCATCCGCCCTGTCATCCAGGCGTTCTCCGACGAGATCATACGTGAACCCCTGCAGGATCCTGACGTGCACCATGTCGCCGGGCTTGCTGTCCGTATCATTCTCGACGTAGACCTGGCCATCGACATCGGGCGCCTCGCGGTACGAGCGGCCGACGGCAATGTTCGGCTGCTCTTCGTCGCGTCCTTCGATGAGGACGTCAAGATCCTTGCCCTCGAGGGACTGATTGATCTCTTCGGAAATCTTGCACTGGAGGCTCATGAGGTCGTGATAACGCTCCTGCATGACCTCTTCCGGTACCTGATTCGGCATGTCGTACGCAGGAGTCCCTTCCTCGCGCGAATACGTGAAGACCCCCACCTTGTCGAGACGCATCTCCTCGATGAAGTTGCGCAGCGTCTGATACTGGGCATCCGTCTCCCCCGGGAAGCCGACGAGGAAAGTCGAGCGGATCGTCACGCCGGGAATGCGTTCGCGGAGCTTCGCAATGAGCCTGCGCATATCCGCCTGCGTATCCGGGCGGCGCATGCTGCGCAGTACGGCATCGTGCGCGTGCTGCAGCGGCAGGTCAACGTAATTGCAGATCTTCGGCTCGCTCGCAATCGTATCGATGAGTTCATCCGTGAAGTACTTCGGATAGCTGTAGAGAGTGCGCACCCACCGGAGTTTCGGCACCTTGACGATTTCCCGGAGCAGCGCCGCAAGTTTCGGCTCGCCGTAGAGATCCCTGCCGTATTCCGTCGAATCCTGAGCGATCAGCACGATTTCGCGCACGCCCTTTTCCGTGAGGTTGCGCACTTCATCACAGATATCCTCGATGGGCCGGCTGCGGTAATCGCCGCGGATATACGGGATGGCGCAGAAGGCGCAGCGGTTGTTGCAGCCCTCTGCAATCTTGACGTACGCCGTATACCCCGGCGTCGTCGTGATGCGCGGCGTGTGCTCATCGTAGAGGGCCTCATCCTTGCCGGCGATGACGAGGCGGTGCCCCTTGAGCGTCTCCTCCACCGCCTCCATGATGCGTCCCCAGGCTCCCGTGCCGATGATGGCATCGGCTTCCGGTATCTCGTCCAGGAGTTCCTGCTTATAGCGCTGGCCGAGGCAGCCGGCCACGATCAGGCTGCGGCAGCGCCCGCTTTCCTTGTATTCCGCCATGTTGAGCACCGTCGTGATCGACTCTTCCTTCGCCGACTGGATGAAGGCGCACGTGTTGACGATCAGGATATCGGCTTCGGCGGGATTGGCCGTGATCTCGATGCCGTGTTCCTTCAGGATACCCAGCATGACCTCTGTATCGACAAGATTCTTGGAACAGCCAAGACTGATGAAACCTGCTTTCACTGAAAAACTCCTCCTACTAAATATATGGTCGCAATGCTCCCGAAAAGAGGATGCTGCACAGGCAGCATCCTCGCGGCTCATTTGAAACGGATATCCCGGGCCCATTCGTCGAGCAAATGATGCTTCTGCGCATCCGTGAACGTGACGGGCTGGGTAAACAGCACGAGGTTCTTGCCTGCAAAGGACTTGTAGGCAATCGTGCCCGGATTCGTCGGGATAAAGAAATAATTATGGCTCTGCAGCGCAATCTGGACTTCATCAGAAAGCAGCCAGTCGGCAAACGCCTTCGCCATGACGCCATCCTGCTTCCTGGCGTGCACGAGCAGGCCGGTGCCCGTCACGCGCGCCGTCGTGCCATCCGATGGATAGATGATCTGCAGTGGATAGCCATCGTGGATGTAGCGCAGCGTCTCGCTCTCCACGGCAATGGAGAGATCGACCTCGCCCATGCCGGCCTGACGCACCGGATTGGAAAGATACCTTGCGTACTGGACGACCTTCGGGTGCAGCTGGCGCCAGATATCCATCGTCGCCGTCTCACCAAACTGCGCAGTCATCGCGTACAGGAGATCCGCCGAAGCATCCGCCGCCATGAAATCCGTCACGCCGATGCGGGCATCCAGCCCGGCCAGTGTCTGCCAGGAATCGGGGATGTCGTCCCGCAGCGTCTTCAGGTAATCGCGATTGACACAGAAGACAATCGGATCATACCAGACGCCGGTCCAATAACCATCCTGCTGGCGGAAGGAATTTGGGATCATATCGTTGCGCTCCGAGATATACGGTGCCAGATACCCTTTGGCCGCTGCCTTTTCCAGGGTCTGGCGGTCAGCAAGTACCAGGGAGGCATCGCCGCTGCCGGATGACGAGGCCTGGTCCTGCATGCGCTTGAGCGCATCATCCGATGAAAGCGTCACGAAATTGACGTGCACGCCAGACGTCTCCTCATAAGCCTGTGACAGGATTTCCGCATGTTCTGCCGGCAGTGTCGTGAGCACTGTGATCTCATGCCGGCTGCGATGTTCGCCGCTGTAATCCGCACCAGCCAGATACGCGGATCCGGCCAGCACGATCAGGAAGAGGACGAACGCCGTAAGCAGTAAGGACGTATACCGCCTCATGTTCTTAACCTCACTATCTTAAAGTACCAACTAGTTTACCCTTCATTATATCGGACTTTACACGATTTCACAAGACCGGTGCACGAGACTGGCCGCCAATGCAGAAAGGCAGCTGCTCCCGGCAGCTGCCTTCTCGAAACGGCATACTCACTTCAGATACGTCCAGCCATCCTTCTCCTCGATCCTGCCCTCCTTGAGCAGATGACCGAGCGCCCGCTTGAAGGCGGCTTTGCTGATCTGGAACTTGTCACGGATCACTTCCGGTGAAGACTCATCGCTGTACGGCATGCGCCCCTTGCGGCTCTCCAGGAGTTCCAGGATGCGCTGTGAGTCCGTCATCAGGGCCTTTTCTTTGGCCTCCCGCAGCGAGGCGTTGAGACGCCCGTCAGGACGCACGTAGGTTACGCGCGCCGTCACGACCTCGCCGACGCGCGGACGTTCCTTCATCTCTTTGTTGGCGATGAAGACGATGTAACGTTCTTTGCTGAACAGGAAGGCGCCGCTGTCCGTGTAGTTGTAGATGGCGCCCGTGACCATATCGCCCACCTTGACATGCGTGGCCGGCACAGAGGCGCGCCGCATCTCGTCCTCCACTTCCATCGTCACGGCCAGGCGGCCGGATTTGTCGGTGTAGAGCTTGGCCCATACCACTTCGCCGACCTGCGGGCGGCCGCGCATGCCGGCATACGGCATAAAGATGCCGCGCTCTGCGCCGACATCCAAGAAGGCGCCGTCGCGGCTGACGTTGATGACGCGCAGCCTTGCGATCTGCCCTTCCTTCATTTTTGGAACTCGCATGCTGGCCGTCAGGCGGCGTTTCGGGTCCAGATACAGGAACACATCGACGAAATCTCCCACCTGCACGGGGTGGGTCTGCTGGGTCTTATGGAGCAGGATATCATCCGAGGTATTGCCCGTCTGCGCATCGAGGAAAGCGCCCATCTCACTGACGCGTGCGACCTGCAGGCGCGCCACCGTGCTGGGGCCGAACTTTCTCTTTGCCTCCCTGCCCGTATCTCCTGTTCTCTCCATCATCCTACCATCCCTATCTTCAATCTTCATAGGCAGTCAGTTTCGCATCGCCCCAGAGCTGCTCGAGTGCATAGTACTCACGGGCTTCCTGCATAAAGACGTGGGCGACGACATCGCCGAAGTCGAGCAGCACCCACTCGCCCTCGCGGTAGCCTTCCTTGTGGTTGAACGCCACGCCGAGCTTTGCCAGCTCCTCTTCAATATTGTCGGCAATGGCCCGCACCTGCGTGGCCGTATTGGCCGAACAGATTACGAAATAATCCGGCGAGATCATCAGGCCTTCCATATCCATCGTCACAATGTCACGGGCTTTCTTGTCGCTGGCTGCCTTGCAGATGGCAGTGCAGATTTCTTTTTCTGTCATGATAACTCCTTTTATGTAGATAGATCCATTCTATGTTCTCATCCTGCCGGTCACGGTGCCGTATGATCGCCCATGTCCCCGGGGAAAAGTTCTTCCATCTTCTTCTGGATGCCGGAGGAATCCGGCAGCCAGATCGTATCGTCATTCTGCGCAGGCGATCCCGGCAGGATCATGCTCACCGGATCGTCGCTGCTCAGGTGGCGCAGGACATTTGCGAGATGCGCCGAATCGAAGAATTCGGCACTCGTGTCGACATCCTGTTGGAAAATCCTCGCCACGGACGGCAGCTTCGGAATGGTTTCAAGGCGCATGACCTGCTGATAGAGCGCCTTGACAAATTTCTGCTGCCGCTGGGCACGCCCGAAGTCCCCGAGCTCCGTACCGCGGTACCGCAGATACTGTTCGGACTCGCTGCCATCCAGATGCTGATAGCCTTTCTTGAGGTGGATGCTGAGCCCGGACTCCGGGTCCTCATAATCCATATCGTTCTCCACGTAAAGGTCGATGCCGCCCAAAGCATCGATGAGCTCCGCAAAGGCCTTGAGATCGACCACGACATACTGGTGGATGGATATGCCGAGCAGAGCATTGACCTGGCGGACCATCATGGGGGCACCGCCCTCTGTGTAGACCGAGCTCAGCCGCATTGAATGCGCGCGCTCCGGCACCTTGACCCAGGTACCGCCCGGAATCGTGATAAAGCGCATCCTGCCCGTCTCATTCTCGATGCTCAGGACGAGCACCGTATCAGCCTTTTTGCCCTCCGTATTCGTCGGGCCGGCACCATCGTCGAGCCCGAGGACCAGCACATTCGTATATCCGTCAAAGTTTGGATTCACCGTACCGCGCCGTTCCTGCTGCCGCTGGGTATACCCGTCGTAGAGCGCATGGTACTCCTGTGTAAGATACTGTGCGCCGCGCATGAGCCCGTAAATGGCGCCGGCTGACAGCAGGAGCAGGAACGTACAGATGATGAGTGCAAACATGCATCGCAGGAAACGCCTGCGCCTGGCCCGCGCCATCGCCTTCTTTTTCTGCTCGATATGGCGGCGGGTAATATTCTCCGATTCCCGTTTCCCCATCATGCTTCCTTCTTCATCTTCAACAGGATCTCATTGCGCGCCAGGACCGTATCCGGATGGATCAGGTGACGTTTGGCGAGGACGAAGGCAATGGAATCGCTGAGCCCCTCGAGCAGCATCTCGTCGAGCGTCGCCTCGCGTGCAAGCTTGCGCAGCTTCTCAACCCCCGGATAGTCGCGGTTCGGCTCGATCATGTCAGCAAACCAGATGATCTTGTCGAGCGGTGTCATATGCTCTCCGCCCACCGTATGGCGGGCGATGGCCTGCTCCACGGCCGGATCGTCGACACCGTAGAGTTCCCGCACGCGCCGCGAACCGATGGGGCCATGCAGCAGGAGCGGCATGGAGCGCTCCACCGTCCCGATGGGGAGATGGCGTTTCTCCGCTTCGGCAATCATCGCTTCATTGGGAAACTCACGGGCACAGTCGTGCAGGAGACCGGCGACACGTGCCTGCTGTTCATCCACCCCGAAACGCCTGGCCAGGCGGACCGCTGTCTCAGACACACCGAGAGAATGGCGGAACCGGGTCGCCTTGAGGCGGCCCTTGAGTTCCTGTTTCATCGTTTCATAATCCATTGCAAAACTCATCGATACAGCCCTTCTTTTTTGATATAGTCTGCCACAGCGGCCGGCAGCATATAGCGGACGGAATGCCCCGAGCGGATGCGCTCACGGATTTCCGTCGAAGAAATCTCAAGCTCCGGCGTTGTGAGCTGATGGATATGGCACTCGCAAAGAGCACCGAATGCCTTCCGCAGATGCGCCATGTCGAGCTTCGTGCCCTGGCGCGTGGCGGCAATGAAGTGGCAGGATGCGAGCAGATGCTCTGCTTCATGCCACGACGGCAGATCATTGATGGCATCCGCACCTGTGATGAAGAAGAATTCCGCCTGCTGCCCGAGCAGACGATGCAATTCGTCAATCGTATCCGATGTATAGGAAACGCCCTGACGGCACATCTCGATATCCGAAGCTTCAAAATACGGATTGTCTGCGATGGCCAGGCGTGTCATGGCCAGCCGGTCGGACGCCGGTGCCACCTTCTTTTCCAGCTTGAACGGCGAATTGGCAGCCGGAATGAACAGGATCTTCGTGAGGCCGCAGGCATCCCGCACATACTCGGCCGTCAACAGATGGCCGTGATGAATGGGATCAAACGTGCCGCCCATGATGCCGATCCGATGCTCCATCAAGAAATCACCCCTCCAGAATCCAGCTCATGAGGCAGGCAGCCGCTGCCATCGAAAGCAGCATGAGCAGCACGGCCCGCAGATAATCTCTGGCATCGAAGGCCCCCTTCGGTGTCTTCAGGTACTGACGCAGGGTCCGCAGATAACCGATCATTTCCGGATCTGCCCCTCGCCGTAAATCAGATACTTCATGCTCGTGAGCTCACGGAGGCCCATGGGACCGCGGGCATGGAGCTTCTGCGTGCTGATGCCAATCTCAGCCCCGAAGCCGAATTCAAAGCCATCCGTAAAGCGCGTCGACGCATTGACGTAAACGGCTGCCGCGTCCACCTCACGCTGGAATTGGTGCGCATGCGCGAGGTCATTCGTCACGATTGTCTCGGAATGGCCCGTGTTATAGCGGTTGATATGTGCGATGGCCGCATCAATGCCATCGACGACGCGGACCGACAAAATCAGGTCGCCGTATTCCGTGCTCCAGTCCTCTTCCGTCGCCGGCACCATATCCGGGCAAATGGCCCGGGTGCGTTCGCAGCCGCGTAGCTCCACGTGCTTCTCCCGCATGGCTGCCGCGAGCTGCGGCAGGAACTCCTCCGCGATGGCCGCATCGACGAGTAGCGTCTCCATCGCATTGCAGACCGAGCAGCGGCTGACCTTGGCATTCACGGCAATAGCCGTGGCCATGTCAAAGTCCGCCGAAGCATCGACGTAGGTATGGCAGACGCCCGTGCCGGTCTCGATGACCGGTACGCTGCTGTTTTCCGTAACATGACGGATGAGTCCGGCGCCGCCGCGCGGGATGATGACATCGATGGAGCCGCGCAAATGCATCATGACATCCACAGCCTCACGGTCCGTGAAGTCCACAAACTGCAGCGCTCCTTCCGGGATGCCGGCGCCATAGGCCGCCTTGGCCAAAAGAGAGCTGATGGCCGTATTCGAGCGGATGGCCTCCGAGCCGCCGCGCAGGATCACGGCATTGCCCGATTTGAGGCAGAGGCCGGCTGCATCAGCCGTCACATTGGGGCGCGCCTCGTAAATAATGCCGATGACGCCGAGCGGCACGCGCACGCGGCGGATCTCAAGGCCGTTCGGACACACGGTCGAATAATCCCCCTGACCGACGGGATCCTGCAGCAAAGCCGTCTGGCGCAGGCCTTCCGCCATCGAAGCAATGCGCCCTTCATCGAGCATCAGACGGTCCAGATAAGAACGTCTGACCTTCTTCTGACGCGCTTCCTCGAGGTCGAGTTCGTTGGCCTTCAGGATGAGCTCACTGCGCTTCTCGAGCGCGTCAGCCATGGCCATCAGCGCGGCATTCTTAACCCCTGTAGACAGCACCGCGAGCTTGCGGGAAGCAGCGCGCGCCGCTTCGGCTTTCTGTTTCATTTCTGCTTGAATATCCATCCAGGATTCCTCCCCCACACTCAGACCATCAGGACCATATTATCCCGATGAATGACCTCCTCATGGATGGGACCATGAACGAGGTCTGCAAAATCCTCCGTACGATGACCAAGGATCTGACGAAGATCTTGCGCATTGTAATTGACAATGCCGCGGGCAATCTCGCGATTGTCCTCTGCGAGCACGCGCACCGTGCTGCCGGCAGTAAAATCCCCATCGGCATCGACGATGCCGGCCGCCAGCAGGCTGGAACCATGCTCCAGGGCCTCGACACAGCCGGCGTCGACCGTGAGTTCTCCCTGCAGGCGCTTGCCGAAGGCCAGCCAGCTCTTGCGCACCTTCAGATGGGACTCGCGGGCCGGGAATACGGTACCGACGGTCTCACCTGACAGGATGCGGCGCAGGATGCCCTCCTGCTGCCCCGCGGCGATGACCATGGTCACCCCAGTGCTCATCGCAATCTGGGCGGCCTGGAGCTTCGTGGCCATGCCACCCGTACCGAGCTTTGAGCCGGCCCCGCCGGCCATCTCGATGACAGCCGGCGTAATCTCGGGAATCTCATGGATGAGCTGCGCATCGGGATGTGTCGCCGGGTTCGCCGTGTAAAGCCCCTCGATGTCGGAAAGGATGACCAGGGCATCGGCATCGACCAGCGTCGCCACCATGGCCGAGAGATTGTCGTTGTCGCCAATCTTGATTTCATCGACAGCCACGGCATCGTTCTCATTGATGACGGGAATGACCCCCATATCCAGCAAGGCCAGAAGGGCATCACGGGAATGGCGGTACTGGTTATGGCGCACGGCATTCTCCTTCGTCAGCAGCACCTGGCCGATGGTCTTGCCATACTCCGCAAAGAACTTCTCATAGATATGCATGAGCACGCCCTGACCGATGGCCGCCACGGCCTGCTTTTCCGGAATGGAGGCGGGCCGCTCCGGCAGCCCCAGCTTGCTGAGGCCAGCGGCAATGGCGCCGGAAGAAACCAGGACAATCTCTCTTCCCTGATTCATGAGGTCCGCCAGTTCCCGGATCAGATGGTCAATCCGATACAGATCCAGCTTGCCCGTATCGTGAGCCAGCGTGCTCGTCCCGACCTTGACGACGATGCGCTTCGCTTCCCGCAAACGTTCCCGTGCTAACATAGGAATCCCTCCAAAGATGCAGATGAGTTATGGCAGTTCGATTTTCGGTTTCTCGAAATTGCGCTTGAAGAGCAGGCCATTGCGGCCGATGAGCTGTACGAGGTTTGCATCGGCACGTTCCGCCAGCATCGTGATGGCATCGGCCGGCAGCTCCATGCAGTTCTGCAGCACGCGCACCTTGATGAGCTCACGCTTCTTGATGGCCTCTCGGGCCGCCTGTACGACAGCAGGCGTCACGCCCTCCTTGCCGATCTGCACGACGGGCTCGAGCTTCATGCCCATGGAGCGCAGGACGCTCTTCTGCTTGCCTGTAAGTGAATTACGGATCAACGGTATTCCTCCTAAAAAAATCCATGCTGTAGCCGCGAACCACTCAGTCGCGGTATTCAAATTCCATCTCGCCGATGCGGACGGTCTGGCCGTCCTTGATGCCGCGCTCCCGGAGCTTCTCATCAATGCCCTTGATGCGCCAGATGTACTGGAAACGGCGCACTGCTTCATCATTGTTGAAATTCGTCATTATGACGAGTTTCTCGATGGCCTTGCCGTGGACAATGAAATCACCGGCATCGTTGCGGCTGATTGTCACCTTCTCAGGGTCCTCCGCCGTCTCATCGTAGACCTTGACCTCATCCTCTTTCTCGGGTTCCTCGACATAGTTGTCGAGCCACTCGCCCACATAGGAAATGAGTTCCTTGAGTCCCTGACGCGTGACGGCCGAGATTGCGAAGAACTTATGCCCTTCCTTTTCAGCCAGTGCCTGCAGACGCGGCAGATTCTCCTGTGCGCTCGGCAGATCGATTTTGTTGGCCACGAGGATCTGTGTGCGGCGGGCAATCTTTTCGCTGTACTTCTTGAGTTCTGCATTGATCTTGTAATAATCCTCGACCGGGTCGCGTCCCTCAAGACCCGAAGCGTCGACGATGTGCAGGATCAGTTTCGTGCGTTCCACATGGCGCAGGAAATCATGCCCCAGTCCGACACCATCCGCTGCGCCTTCAATGAGGCCCGGGATATCCGCCATGACAAAGCTCTTCTCATAGTCCGTCTTGACGACGCCGAGGACAGGCGTGATGGTCGTAAAGTGGTATTCTGCAATCTCCGGGCGCGCAGCGCTGACGCTGGCCACCAGGCTCGATTTGCCGACCGACGGATAGCCGACGAGGCCGACATCCGCAAGCAGTTTGAGTTCGAGAACGAGATTGCGGCTCTCGCCCGGTTCGCCGAATTCGGCAAACGTCGGGGCACGGTTGGCAGCATTGGCAAATTTGGCATTGCCGCGTCCACCGCGTCCGCCCTTGCAGATAACGGCTTCCTGGCCGATTTCCGTGAGGTCCGCGAGCACGGCACCCGTGTCCTCGTCCTTGACGATTGTACCGGCCGGCACCTTGACGTAGCAGGGCGGTGCGTTGTGGCCGTACTGGTTCTTGATATCGCCGTTTTCACCATTCTCCGCCTTGAATTTGCGGTGATAGCGGAAGTCCAGCAGTGTGTTCATATTCTGATCGACGACGAAAATGATATCGCCGCCACGACCGCCGTCGCCGCCAGAGGGGCCGCCGTTCGGCACGAATTTCTCGCGGCGGAACGCGGACTTGCCATGGCCGCCGTCACCCGCCTTGACGATAACGCGGGTCCTGTCAATAAACTGCATGATAGCCTCCTTTAAAAAATATAGTCAGTCTGTTATTCATCATATCCAGAACGTGTCTCTGCGCTGCATTCGTAGTTGTAATGCATAAAAAGCCGGCATTGTGATACCCAATACCGGCTTTTTATCCATCACAACGCAACCTAACGCCGTTTATATTCCATATAACAATACCTGCGCTCTCCGAAGGAGAAGCGCAGGTATCCTTTGATTACATAGCTTCTTCAGCTGTGTATACGCTGATCTGACGGTTGTAGCGGCCTTTGCGCTCAATGGCAACCTTGCCGGCAACCTTTGCGAACAACGTGTCATCCTTGCCGATACCAACGTTGTGGCCCGGATGGAAATGCGTGCCGCGCTGACGAACGAGGATGCTGCCAGCCGTTACGATCGTGCCAGCATGTTCCTTGACGCCGAGGCGCTTGGACTCACTGTCGCGGCCGTTACGCGTGGAGCTGACGCCCTTTTTATGTGCGAAACGCTGAAGTTCAAACTTAAACATGGAATTCACCTCCACTATTTCAGAATCCGTACAGCCTTGGGATACGCTTCGGCGATTGCCGTAAGCCCCAAAAGCATCGTGTTCAGGATTGCTTCCGTCCTGTCATCAGGACGATCCTTGAGCTGCATTTTGAGCTTTCCACTCGAGTCTTCGTAGCTGACTGTTCGATGCAGATACTCTGTTATCCCAAGGAATGCCGAATCCGTAAGCGATGAGACACCGGCGCAGACAATATCCTCGCCTGCCACTGCCGTGCCGCTGTGACCAGCGACATCGAAACCGGTGATTTTCCCATCGTCCTGATAAAAGATCTTGACCTTAATCATGGAAAATTAAGCTTCGATCTTCTCGATGACAACCTTCGTGAACGGCTGACGATGACCCTGACGTTTGCGATAATTGGATTTTGCCTTGTACTTGAAAACAAGGATCTTCTTATCTTTGCCCTGAGCCTCGACTTTGCCCGTTACCTTGGCACCTTCAACGAGGGGCTTGCCGACCTTGACGTCTGCATCGTTGACAACCGTCAGGACCTGGTCGAATACGACAGCCTCGCCCTCATTGGCAGCCAGCTTCTCGATCGTGATGACATCGCCCTCAGCAACCTTGTACTGCTTGCCGCCCGTTTTGATAATTGCGTACATGAAAACACCTCCCTAAAAGATTACTCGCCAGTTACGGTACGATTGCTCGTTTTGACAAACCTCACTGTGCGGTTGGGGAAAGACGCACTTTCAGCGTCTACAGTTAAAAATCATAGCATAGCGTCAACCTGATGTCAAGAAAAAAGATTTTTACGAACGCATGACGAGATTGACGACGAATGCCAGGGAAACCAGCCACATGATCCAGCTGACTTCCTTATACTTGCCCACGGCCGTCTTCATGAACGCATAGCTGACAAAGCCGAAGGCAAAGCCATTGGCGATGGAGCCTGTCAGCGGCATCATGATGATGGTCAGAAAAGCCGGCAGTCCATCTGAAAAATCCTGGAAGTTGATCTTGCCGACCTCGCTCATCATCAGCGCACCGACCAGGATGAGCGGCGGAGCCGTGGCAAATCCCGGGACGAGTCCGACGAGCGGCGCGAAAAGCAGTGCGATGAAGAAGCAGATGGAAACTGTGACAGCCGTGAGTCCCGTCTTGCCGCCGGCTGCAATACCTGCCGCACTTTCGATATAGCTCGTGACCGTGGACGTACCGAAGATAGACGAGCAGATCGTGCCGACGGCATCCGTCGTCAGCGCGCGGTCAAGGTTCTCAATCTCCCCATTTGGCTTGACGAGCTTCGCTTTGGAAGTCAGGCCGATCAGCGTGCCCATGTTATCGAAAAGCTCGACGACCGTAAAGGTGAAGATGATCGAGACGATGCCGTAATTCCAGGCACCGACGATGTCAAGCTTGCCAAACGTCTCGCCCATATGCGGCAGGCTCATGCTGATGATGTCAGAAATACCGTGCGGTACCGGAGAATACCCGAGGATCATGGAGAGCAGTGTCGTGCTGATGATGCCGATGAGGATGGCCCCCTGCACCTTGCGGGCCATCAGTGCGCCCGTGAGGACAAGACCGAAGAGCGACAGCAGCGTCGTCGGCTGCGTCACATGGCCCAGCCCGATAAAGGTCGCCTTGTCGGGGATGATGAGTCCCGTTCCCTTGAGGCCGATGAATGCGATGAAGAGTCCGATGCCGACACCAATGGCCACGCGCAGATTCTGCGGCACCGCGTTGATGATGGCCTGACGCACGTGGCTGACCGTCAGCAGAAGGAAAAGGATACCCGAGAAGAAGACGGCACCGAGAGCGACGGTCCAATGGAGCCCCAGCGTACCACAGACGTAGTAAGCAAAAAAGGCATTGAGTCCCATGCCCGGAGCCAGGGCCACCGGATAATTCGCCACCACACCCATGACCATGGTTGAAAGTGCCGCGATCCAGATGGTCGAAGCAATGGCCGCTTCTTTCGGGATACCTGCCTCAGACAGGATATTCGGATTGACAAAAATGATATAGGCCAACGCGATGAACGTCGTAAAGCCAGCCAGGATTTCTGTCCGCACGGTCGTATTCTTCTCACGCAGTCCGAAGAACCGTTCCAGGAAGGATTCCTTGCTTGTTTGCGCTTGCATAAAAATAAAGCCTCCTCTTTTGATAGCACCGCAAAAGACAAGGCACAGTAAAAGGGAGACTCCACGCCTCATTCCTGTAGCCTGTGACAATTTACGGTTGCCTGTAGAAACGCCCACACCTTATCCATGGGCTTATACAAGAAATAACGCACTAAGAATATCAGAAAAACAAGATACTGTCAATCCAGTCCAGACGGACAGAAAGGACTGGACAACAAAAAAGCTCTGACGAATGTCAGAGCATCTTTTTGAAGTGGCGGAGTGGAGAGGATTCGAACCTCCGCACCAGTTACCCAGCCTAACGATTTAGCAAACCGTCCTCTTCAGCCTCTTGAGTACCACTCCATAAATGGCAGGGGCAGTAAGACTTGAACTCACAACCTACGGTTTTGGAGACCGTTGCTCTACCAATTGAGCTATACCCCTAATATAAAAATGGGGCGACTTGTGGGGATCGAACCCACGCATGCTGGAGCCACAATCCAGTGTGTTAACCGCTTCACCAAAGCCGCCATGAAACCGGCAATTTCCTATCCTCCCAGTCCGTCTCCAGACAA